>NZ_JAKUDW010000037.1:0-50573 GCF_022662595.1 Bacillus cereus group sp. BfR-BA-01524
TTCTACAGTTGTTACCTCAAAAAGAGTACGTAACGACATATCTATTTGAAATTCTTTTCTAATTAAAGAAATCAATCTTGTTGCAATTAAAGATTCTCCTCCATTTTCAAAAAAATCATCTCTCATACTAACCGATTGATATCCAAGTGCATTTGCCCAGATCTTCGCGATTTTCTTCTCTAAATCTGTTTTAGGTTCAACAAAATTATCTTCATTAAGATTAAATATAGGATCAGGTAGTTTTTTTCTATCTAATTTTCCAGTTGAAGCAATTGGAAACTCATCTAAAAAGACAAAGAAAGAAGGAATCATATGATTTGGAACTTGTTCCTTCATATAATTACGTAATTCTTTTGTTGTTAAATTTGAATTCTTTTCAATTGTTAAATAAGCTATTAACCTTTTATTTCCTGAAGAATCCGAATGTGCTAAAGCAACGACTTGTATAACATCTGGGTGTTTACTTAATATTGCCTCTACTTCGCCTAACTCAATTCGGAAACCACGAATTTTCACTTGATAATCTATGCGTCCTAAAAATTCGATTGCACCATCATTACGCAGACGAACTAAATCTCCAGTCTTATATAGTCGTTCATTTTTATCATGACTAAATGGATTTTTCCTAAAAGATTTTTCAGTTTTTTCTTTATCATTAAGATAACCACGGCCTACGCAAACGCCACCATAACATAATTCTCCAGGCACTCCTATAGGTACTGGATTCATAAATTGATCTAAAATATATACCGTACAATTCGGAATTACCTTTCCTATTGATATAAAGTTTTCTTCTAAAGCTGGCGGCTCTAAAATATATTGATGATTAACATCATCTGAACTCTCCGTTGCTCCACAAGCATTAATCATCGGAATATCCGGATAATACTTAAACCATTGACGGCAAAGTTCAGGTGGTAAAGTTTCCCCATTTAACACTACCCATCGTAAGGAACTAAAGCTCGGTCTTTTTTCTTCATTTAAAGAAATTCTTTCTAAGGTTGATTGAAGTACCGTAGGTACAGTTTCAAATACTGTTAAATTCGCTTTTTCCATTTCATTCAGTTGCACTTCTGGGTCAAGTTCAGCTTCATCAGGTAATATATATGTCTGTCCACCAACTAATAATGCGGATAGCAATTGCCAAACTGATACATCAAAACATTGAGTAGCATTTTGTGCTACTATATCTGATTCTTTAATATCAATTACATCTATTTTTGCAAATAAATGATTAATCATACCTTTATGCTCCACCATTACACCTTTAGGAAGTCCTGTAGAACCTGAGGTATAAATGATATATGCTAAATCATTTAAAGTTACTTCATTATGTTGATATAATACATTTTGACTTTCAATTTGCTCCCTACTACTATCTAAGGAAACTATTTTTAATTTATCTTTTGGTATTCTATCGGTAAATTTTTCATATGTTAGTAATACATCCATACCTGAATGTTCAATCAAATACTCAATACGACTTTCAGGATATTTAGGGTCTAGAGGTATATAAACTGCACCAGCTTTAAAAATACCAATCACTGTTATAGCCCAATCTATATTTCTTTCTCCAAAGTAACCAACAAACATACCTGGTTTAACATCAATGGACTTCAAATAATTAGCCAAGCAATTAGAACGTTTTTGAAGCTCTTGATAAGTAATTACCTGATTTTGAAATACTATTGCTTTATTATCTGGTGTTTTCTTCACTTGCTTATCAAAAAGGATATGGAAGCACTCATCAACGCTAAAGTCTACCTCATCATCATTTTTTAAAGTTACTTGGTCGATTTCTTCATTTGATAATAAACAATTTTCATGATGATTAACTGAGGAGCCTTGAGCTATTAATTCTAAAATTTTTACATAATAACCTGATATATAATTAATTTGTTCCTCATTTATATCTTCTGGATAATAGTCTAATACACACATCAACTGAGATGTTTGAGGATCAATAGAAAATTGTACTGTAAGTGGTACATAAGCTGATTCACGATGCTCTCCATTCAATATTTCAATACCAGCTTTTTTTCCGATATCTTGATAAGCATGGAAATGAGTATAGTTAAAAATAGTTTCAAACATACGTTTTCCGCCACTATACTTTCTTTGTAAATCTACTAATGGATAGCGACGATACGGATGAGCTTCCCTCTCTGCGTCAAAAGTTTTACAAACCAACTCTTCCCAAGAACAGTTACCAATATCTAAACGAAACGGCATCGTATTTATCATCGAACCAAGTACTTTTTCTGCATCTGGTTCCTCTGGCCTTCCACCGGCTACTACCCCTGTAACAACATCAGTTTGACCAGTAAGTAAGCTAACCACTTTTAAATGTGCTGCTAATACTACATCTTTAAGAGGTACCGATACTTTTCTAGAAAGGCGTATTAGTCCTTCAGAAACTTGCTGCGAAATTGGAAGCATCAACCTATTGTTTTCAATTACTTTCGAAGCAGGCGTTTTTAACCAACGCGGTACCTGCATAGTCGATACATCCTGTAGTTTGCTCTCCCAGAATTCATTGGCTTCTTTCGATTCTTTTGTCTGTTGTTCTAATTGTACATAGCGATTGAATTTAGCATTTAACTTTTTATATTCTAATGTGTTAGGGTTTTCTGTCAGATCCCTATAATTGGTTAGCAGTTCTGTAACCGTTGATGCAACACTCCAACCATCCAGTATAGGCTCACACATTGTAAATTGGAAGATTTCATCAGATAATAAGTGAACATGAAAACGGAATAACCCTGGTTTAGACCAATCAAATTTTGTGTGCTCCTCTTTACTCACAAAATCTTTTAAATACTTTTCTTGTTCTTCTCCATTCATATGACGAAGGTCTTGGACATTTAATTTTAAATCTGTATTCTCATGAACTAATTGTAGTGGTTTACTATAACTAGAAATATCAAATGAAGTTCTAAAAATTTCATGTCTTTTTACTAATCGATTAATTGCTTCGTTAAAAATCTCTTCATTAAAATTAGCACGTAAACGATATGTTTCTAGATAAGATCTATACACTTCATTAACTTCACTGTGATAATAAATTGTCATTTGTATTGCTGGAATAGGATATGCATCCTCAATTCCAATAGGAATTATCCTTCTATCTTCTTCTGAGATTAACGAAAACGGTGGGACTGTTACGTCCTTATCTTCTATGCTGTACTGCATATCTACTACTTTAGATAAATCTCTAATTGTTTGATATTTAAAAATTTGTTCTAAAGAAATATTTAGCCCTCTTTCTTTTGCAAGCGAACATATTTTAATACTTCTAATAGAGTCACCACCAATTAAAAAGAAATTATCATCTATTCCTATCTCTTGTATCCCCAATACTTCTTCCCAAGTATCAGCTAAAATTTTCTCTATGTGTGTTTCAGGTTCAATATATTTCGCTCTTTCAACCGCAAACATGTCTGGAGCAGGTAATGCCTTTTTGTCTACTTTTCCGTTAATTGTTAATGGGAATTTATCCAATAATACAAAAGCACTTGGTACCATATAATCTGGTAGCTGTCCTGACATATAATTTCTTAGCTCGCCAATTGCAGTAGGCATCAAATTATCTCCAACAATGTAAGCTATTAGTTTTTTATCACCAGGAACATCTTCACGAACTAACACTATACCTTCACGAACTTTCGAGTATTGATTCAGAATAGCCTCAATCTCACCTAGTTCAATCCTAAATCCACGAATTTTTACTTGATCATCAATACGCCCTAAGTACTCAATATCTCCATTTGGTAAATAACGTGCTAAATCACCTGATTTGTATACTAGCCCTGCTTGCTCTAAAGATGGTATTTTCACAAAACGTTCTTCAGTTAACTCTTGTTTATTTAAATATCCTCTTGCAACTCCTGCTCCACCTATATACATTTCTCCAATTACTCCAATAGGTACATGCTGCAAATCTTGATTTAATATATATACCTGAAGATCGGGAATCGCTGTACCAATTACACTTGCTTGACTATCTAAATCAGCCTTTGATAAAGCTCGATATGTGACATGAACTGTTGTCTCTGTGATCCCATACATATTTATTAATTGAGGTTTTACATCTCCATGTCTCTCAAACCATCCACCTAGACTCTGAATTTCTAATGCTTCTCCACCAAATATTACGTATCGTAAATTTAATTCATGTGGCATATTTACTTTTTCATCTACGTGTATTAATTGACGAAATGCTGATGGTGTCTGATTTAAAACTGTTACTTTTTCTTTAATTAACAATTCATAAAATTGCTCTGGATCACGACTCACATAATATGGAACAACGATGAGTTTTCCTCCATATAATAAAGCTCCCCAAATTTCCCATACAGAAAAATCAAATGCATATGAATGGAACATCGTCCATATGTCCTTTTCATTAAAATTAAAATGGGTATCTGCTGCTTTAAACAATCGAACTACGTTCTTATGCGGTATTAAAACACCTTTAGGGTTACCAGTAGAGCCAGATGTATAAATAACATAAGCTAAGTTATCTTCTGTAATGTCTGAAATTAGATTGGTATCTTCCATCTCTCTAATCTCTTGCCAATTTGTATCCAAACAAACAATCTTTGTTAGGTCATTTTGTACATTATTAACTAAATCTTTTTGTGTAAGAACAATTGGCACATTTGAGTCTTCTAACATATACTGGATTCTTCCAGCAGGTGCATGTGGATCAAGTGGAATATATGCTCCGCCTGCTTTTAAAACACCTAGAATACCCACAATTAAATCTATGGAACGTTCCATGGCGATACCAACCATTACTTCAGGACCTACTCCCAAATTTGTTAAATATCTTGCTAATTGATTTGCACGTTTATTTAACTCTTCATAAGTTAAACTTTGATTCATATATCTCACAGCAACAGCATTACCATGTAAGTTAACTTGCTTCTCGAACAGTTGCGGTATTGATAAATTTGTAGAATACTCTACTCTTTTTTTACTCCAATCATTTAACTGTAGTAGCTCTTTCTCAGTTAAAATAGGTATTAAATTTATAGAATTATCTGGGTTTTTTATTATACTGTCTATTAATATTTCAAAATGATTTATCATACGTTTTACTGTGAACTCTTTAAACAGCTCTGTATTATACTGGAAATTAATAATTAATCCCTCATCAGATTCTGCAACTGTTGTAGTGATATCAAATAACGATGAATTATCCTCAAGTGGAAATAAGCTTAAACTAGCGTTATCGAAATCAATCTTTGTAGTTTCACACCCTACAGTGAAAGGGGCGAGAGTTTTATTATAAACACCCACATTTTGCATTACGAAAGCAGTTTGAAAAACCGGTGGTCTGCTTGAATCTCTATCAATTTTCAAATTTTTTATTAATGATTCAAAAGGATAATCCTGATTACGATAAGCTCCAATTACTTTATGATTTGTTCGCTCAATCATTTCATTAAATGTTGGATTTCCTGATAGGTTTAATCGTATTGGAACAGCATTAGTTAAATATCCTACTAAATTAGCAAACTCTTTCTTCACTCGCCCTGCCATATAAGAACCAATGATAATATCATCTTGATTTGTATAACGATACATTAAAACACCATATGCTGAAAGTAACGTATTATATAATGTTACTCCTCTATTTTTAGAAATCTCTTTTAGCTTGTTGTGTATGGATTTATTTAAACGTAACCTTAAGTTTGCTCCTCTATTCGATTGTACTGGGGGACGTTTATAATCAAGTGGTAAGTTTAAAATTGGTAACTCACCCGATAGTTCCTCTTCCCAATATTCCAATTTACTTGCACCTTCTGAACTATTAAGCATTGCATTCTGCCAATTTACATATGAGCTATAATCATAATCATTGGTTCTTAATGTACTTACATCCCCTACTATTATTCTTGTATATAATGTCTTCAACTCATTAAATAAAACATCGATTGACCAATAATCAATTACGATATGATGGAAAGACCACAACATTACATATTGGGATTCATTACGTTTAAGAACATATACACGCATAGTATCACCTTGTTCTAAAGTGAAATTACGACTAGATTCAACATTCAAAAACTCATTCAACTTTTCGGTTTTCCAATTACTTACATCCATTAATTGAAAAGATACATCCTTTTGCTTTGCTATATTTTGAATCAATTCACCCTCATATTCATAAAAAGATGACCTTAATATACAATGCCTATTAACTAATTCTTGAAAACTCTTCTGTAGGGATGTTATATCTAGCTTTCCTTCAATATTAAAAGCACGTGATACATTATAAGCAGAGCTATTTGGAGCTAATTTATATAAAAACCATAATCCTTGTTGTCCACGAGACATCGGTATTTCTCCACTTTTTATCTGATCAATTTCTAGTCTAGTAGTCAAATATTTTTCTCTATACAATTGATTATTCATCTCTTGTGCTATTTGTAATATACTCGGACCTTCTAATAAAAAAGTTGGTTCTAGTACAATTTCTAAATCTGTCTCTATATGACTCTGTAATTGTATTGCTGTTATTGAATCTAAACCTAAACTATTTAGTGACTGATTTACACTAATATTAGTAACTGGTATCTTTAAAGATACACCTACTTTCTGAAGTAAGTATTTTTCTAATTTAATTTGCCTTTCTTCTTGAGTTAACTTTACTAGCTCTTGTCTATTAAAAAGCATTTCTTCAATTTCAAATTCTATATCTAACCCACTTGTTTTTTGTACAACATCTTCCCCAATTAATTTAAGTTCTTCGTTTAAATATCCGTTACGACAAGCGTGTCTTTGGATCTTTCCACTAGATGTTTTAGGTATACTTCCAAACTGTAGAAGCAATACTGAATGTACTTGTATTCCGTGCTCCGCAGTTACTGCTTGTCTAATTGCACTAGCAACCTCTTGAACATTAACATTACGGTATTGGCGACTAATTTCTTGTGCCACAATTAACCGTTCTTCACCTTCTTCTATAACAGAAAACGCAGCGGTTGCATTTTTCCTTAAACTTTCATGACTGTTCTCTACTATTAATTCGATATCTTGTGGGTAATAATTTCTGCCTCGAATAATAATTAAATCTTTTATACGTCCTGTAATATATAACTCTCCATCATATAAAAAACCTAAATCCCCAGAACGTAAGAATGGTCCTTTTTTATTAGGCAGAAAAGCTTGGAATGTATCAATTGTTTGTTCTTCTCGACCCCAATAACCTGTTGCTACACTTTCGCCTTTAATCCAAATTTCACCGATTTCATTACTAGAACATTCTTGACCAGTATCTGGATTAACTATACAAATCTCTTGTTCTTCTGCTATAATCCCACTGCTTACTAGATTACGTACCTTCCCATCTTTACTTAAAATGGAAACTACATTCTTTTTCATATCATCAATTGAAAAAGAATGTATTACAGGCTGGCTTTTACTTTTTGCACCAGAAACCAATAATGTATTTTCAGCTAACCCATAGCAAGGATAAAAGGCTTCTTTTCGAAAACCAGATACACTAAATACTTTTGAAAACTCTTCAATAACTTCAGCACGAACAGGTTCTGCACCGTTAAATGCTAGTCTCCAATTAGTTAAATCCAACTCAGCTCTTTGCTCCGGTGTTGTCTTTTCAATTAAGAGTTCAAAAGCAAAGTTTGGCCCTCCACTTACAGTAGCTTTATACTTCGATATTGCTTCTAACCAGCGTATTGGTCGCTGCATAAAATCAATTGGTGACATAAATATTACTGGAAATCCTACAGCTAATGGCTGAAGCAATCCTCCAATTAATCCCATATCATGATATGGAGGCAACCATATTACCCCAATATCGTCTTCAGTGGTCTTAAATGACTGCTGAATTAATTTTGAATTGTGCAGTATATTGCCGTGAGTTACCATTACACCTTTTGGTGTAGATGTAGAACCCGATGTATATTGTAGAAACGCAATTGTATTTCTATCTACCTCTGGAAATACCCAATATTCCTCGCAACCTACAGGAACTTCATCTGTATTCAAATACTCTATTGCACAATTATTAAAGTACTCAGATTTTCTCATACGTGCACTAACTTTTGTCTGTGTCAATATATATTTTGCCTCTGCATCTTCTAAAATTACTTTCAAACGTGGCATTAACCTATTTGAAGATGGAGGATATGCTGGTACTGCAATAGCGCCTGCATATAAACATCCAAAAAAGGCAGCTAGATAGTCGATTCCAGGTGGATATAGTAATAAAACTCTTTCATTTTTTGCTCCTCTATCCTGTAACCATGCTCCTATAGCTCTTGCTTTCAAATCTAATTCGCCATAAGTTAATGAGATTTTATCCTCTTCACCATCTCTTAAAAATTGAAATGCTGTTACATCACCTTGTTCTTTAGCACGATATTGCAATAATTCTACAAGTGATGTCATTTCTAAAAGTAATGTATTTTGAAATAATTCCACAATTACCCCACCTTTCACATCGATTTACTTGGTTTAAGTTTCACTTTCATTTTGGAATTCCTATATTGTTCTGGTTTAAACTTTTGAATTTCTAATTGTTGATTCACATATAGTAAAGATTGATCGTCATACCAATGACTTAAAAAGTTACCAGATTGCCCCGGCGCATTAATATCCATTCCCAGACAATCTTTCAAATCTACAACCATTCTCCATGGTGCACCATCAAGAATATGACCAGTTTTCCTATCATACGATGCTAATGCTACCGTTACATAGCTACCTCCAATAGGAATTTTCCCCTGGGGATTTATTAAATTCCCTATAAATTTATTCTTCTTACCAAACGGGTGTTTAGTAATGAAATGATGGAACTCTCCCCACTTCCATTCATAAGGGTTATTTCCCTGTAAATCTATTATAGTAATAATAGATTTTTTAAAGCTTTCTATAATCACTTTCTCAAACCCGCCAGCATTATTAAACCACGTACTATCATTTCCTTGCGCCGCCTTGCGTATAAGCTCGTCAGTTATGTTCATCCGATCAACCATTTTCTCAAATAAAAACGTTCCCATTTTTTCTTTAAAAAGGGTACAACAAATTTCCCACCACCAAAAATGATAAATTAATGGCGCTGCATTATATGAGGTATCTTTACAATCCCATTTTTGCAAGATCCTAATACATTCCGTTTCTAATTTGTTATGTTTAACAGGATACAATACCGGTAAAAGAATATTTAATAGCTGTACCGCTTGTAAATTTAACGTATCATCTTGCATTATTTTTACATCTTCAATTACTAAAGGTGTATTTTCAGCTATACTTTTTCTTAACATCTGGTTAATTCTTTTTGCACGATATGGGGCATCCCATGAACTTGCAATCATATATGGATAATGATCACCTATAACCTTATTGTTTGCTGAAACAATAAACCCCTGTTTAGGATTGACTACCTCCGGTAATTCTTCAAAAGGTATAAATCCTTTCCATTCAAATTCATCATCGCATCCTGGTACCGGTAATAAACCATTTCCTTTATTACGTATCGGTATTTTACCACCTACTCGATAGGCAATGGTTCCATCTTCTGAAGCAAATAAAAAGTTTAAAACCGGTGTACTATATTTACGCAAAGAATTACGAAATTCTTCCCAATTTTTCGAACGATTAATGTCTAATAGAGCTTCTAAATCACATGTAGGATAATTTGCATTCCATTGTAAGGCTAGATTTCCCTTTAACTTTATTTGTTGATTATTACCAATAACATCTGAAATAATAGGTCCATGGCGTGTAACAACTACCGGAAACGCAACATCTGCTTGCCCCTTAACTTTAATTACTTCTTCTATAACTTCAGCTTCTTCCCATTTCCCTTTATATTGAAATTGATTAGGATTACTAGGATTTCTTTTTTCTATAAACAAATCTTGGACATCTGCACGATTATTTGTTACTCCCCATGCAATTTTGTCATTATGGCCAAGTATGATCCCACATACACCAGGTAATGTTACACCTATTACATCCATATTTTCTGTTTCATTGTTTACTTTTAAATGCGTTTGATACCAAGTAGATGGTGCTTGCATTTCAATATGTGGGTCATTGGCCAGTATTGGTTTTCCTGATTTTGTATGCTTACCAGATATAACCCATCCATTTGAACCCTTAGTTACTTCGCTTGATAAATTCAATAAATCTGCTAAATGATCAGAAAAGAAATCTAAATTATTTATTGTTTTTTCTGATGTTTGTTGTTTTATCTTTACATTCTCACCCATCATATAATCAGGAATAGTAATGGGTCCATCCGATGGATAATTTGGTTTTATTTCCTCAAATAATTCATCATCAATTTTCTTTTGCAATTCAAATCGAAAAATTTCATTTGTAAAATTATGACTTAAACTATAGGATAGTAATCTCCCTATACTTAACATATCTAGAATTGACCAAGGTTCAGGTTCGTAATCTAAAATTGTAAATTCTACTGGTAATCTATTCAGTTTTTTTGCGTGTTCTATATACGTATTTACTCCATCACAATAACTTTGCATCCATTCCAAGGTTTCTTCTGAATAAAGACTAATAGATTTTTGAGCAGATCTAAATAGTGAAAATGAACGAAAAAGTTTATCATTGTTTATTAAATCTGGACCTAATATCTCAGATAATCTTCCATTTACTAAACGTCTACTCATATCCATTTGCCATAATCTATCTGTAGTAGTTATAAAACCTTGTGCTTTATATACATCATTAAAGTTTCTGGCCTCAATGTGTGGAATCCCTCTATTATCCTTATAAATAATTACTTCTTCACTAAGTCCTGAAATAACATATTCTTTTTCCAAAGAAATGAAATGCTCTCGTAATTTCCGATAAACATTTTGATTACACGCTCTAATTGATCCATAAAAAATAACCTTTCCTAAATTCATAGCTTTTTTAATTTTTGGAAAAGGTTTATAAACTCTAGCGATCTTTATCCTATTATTTTTTTGTGGCTTGTGTTGTATATAAAGCACCTACCTTTATAAATAATCTAAAGGGAAAATTATGTATTCATTATAAAATAAACTGAAATTACTAACCATATTGAATAATCTGAATTTTAAACTTCCCCCTTCTCCATTTGGTATTTCTCATGCTATCTTAAGTTCAATTTTTTGACAATACTTTCAATAAAAGAGAACTTTTATAAATATTTTTCAGAATTATCAAAATAAAATACCATAACCAATGTGGTTATGGTATTAGCTCTACATTATCTGACCTAAATGTGTATCTTTTTTTTCTTTTTTATTGTAAATTTGTTTTCCTCTGTAAAAGAAATAAATACCAAGAAGTGAGATTAAAGCCATAAATAAGAACATTGTTGTTCCACCGTACAATGCTAAAAGAATTCCACCAAACCATGGGCCTACAAAATTCCCAAATTCCCCTAAACTTTGTGCACCATAATATGTCCCTCTTAATCCAGATGGCGTAATTTCATCAACTTGAGCATACTCAGCCGGGATTACTAATATCTCTCCTACTGTAAATACAAACATTGAAATTATGAAAGCAACCCACAATGTTGAGAATGCAAAACCTACTTCTCCTACAGCAAACAAAATACAGCCAAATGCAATTCTTTGAAATAAGCTAAAACGTTCTGCCCATCTGGTTAGTGGTATCTGAATCATAAGCACCGTAAGCCCATTAACACTCATCAATATTGCAAATAATTTAATTCCATCTAAAATATTTTCTTTTAAATATTGCGAAAGTGTAACTGACATCTGACCATGGACTGTTGTTAATAAAATACCACCAATAACAAAAAACATTAACGGAACGTCGCTACGTACTGCATTCCATATAAGAGACATACTAACTTTTTCATCATTCGTAGAAACATCCCTTTGCTCATTATAATTAGTAACTTTCAACATAATAAATAGTATTATTGCATAAAAAATATAAATAATTGCTGTTAATACAAATGCTATTGTACTACCACCAATTCCAAAGAAAGCTCCCAACATTGGACCAATTGATAATCCTAAATTAAATGCCAGATAACGATTCGCAAACATTCTGTACCTTTTTTCATCTGGGGTTAAATCAGCCATTAAAGCTTTTGAAATAGTTCCAAAGAATGCATTTGAAAGTCCCCTGATAATACTAAAAAGTACTAATAAAACCGGATTAAATGTAGAAATAAATCCTAAAAAAGCAATACTTAATCCAATTAAAGAAAAAATCATTAATTTTTTTCTACCTATAAAATCTGATAATACGCCCCCTAAAAGCCCACAAAATGTACCCGCTAGTGGGCCTATCCCAATAATGAATCCAATCGTTGCAAAATTTAACTCTGAAGAGTTACTTAGATGGATTGCTAAAAATGGCATACTCATTGAACTTGTTAAAGAAATTAAGACAGTACCAAATACTAATACGTGCACAATTGGATGATATTCTCGTATATAAGCTTTAAATTTATTCATGAAAATTTTCTTCCCCCTCAAAAATTGCCATAAATTTATTATTAATTTTAGAAATAGATTCTTTTCTCAAGCTATAAAATGCGGGAATAGAACTTCCAATAAAATGACTTCTTATAATTCCTTCACGTTTTAATTTTGTAATGTGGTGATGCACCGTACTCTTAGCTAAATTCATGTGTTTATGAATTTCAATTAAAGAACGAGGACCTCGAGATAAAAATATTAAAATATTTAATCTAGTCTCATCTCCCAAACATTGCATAACCTTAACTAACTCTTTTGTTCCATCTTCATAGAAAGTTTTATTGATGGGATATAGGCATGTAGCAATTCCATCAAAATAATCCAATACGGTACTAGGGCTACAGTGATATTGTGGTACCAAAATAACTTTTCTCAAGTTATCCTGCTGTTCAATTCTTAATCCATTAGTAGCAGTTTCTATAATATCTATCGGTCTACTAACACTTAATTTTTCATTCAAAGAAATTGCATCCTGTTTTAATTGCATTTGAATGGTAGGATCTATACTTTTAAAATAATATTCGTTCCATTTGTATAAAATATCTACACTTCTATCCCTAATCACACTTAGGTCATTAGATATAGATTCTACCCAAGGAGCTAATCTTTCATAAATCTCTCCCGCTGACAGATTTTCAAACCAATTTAAAAATTCTGGAATGGAAGATTTTTTTTCACATTGAGAAATTAATAACACTATCCGATGTAATACCTCCCATCTTTCATCTTGTAACTCATTGATAAACCTTTCAGGTAACCGTAATTTAGTCTCTTCTAACCAGTTTCCTTTCAAATGAACTTCCTTCATCTTGTCATTATTTATATAGTTGTACAAGCTGATAATAAGTTCATAAGCAGGAGAATGTTCTATAACTATAGAATATTCTCTATCCATTCGATCACCATCTAACATAATTTAAATTTAACTTTATTGTAAGCTAAAGAATTATTAAAAACAATAATTTTCCGAATTTTTCATCATTATATCTGTATTCCCTTTCATTTTTCTTGATAAATAGAATAAAAAACAATATTTATTACCTGAATTTATACAATACGTGATATATTGCATATTGTATAAATTCTTTTGGAGGGATATAATGAAAAAAAATATACACTGTAAAGTAACTGGTTTTTGTTTAATAGTACTAGGGGCTTTATTGGGAAGTACCTCTGGAGCTCTAGGTCAACAAATTTTTGTCCAGAGTAATCTCTCCGTTGAATCAATTGTTGCAGTAAAATTATTGATATCTGGAATTCTAATTTTATTTATCTCGTGCTTTGGCAATAGACGTCTTGATATACTAAATATTTGGAAGTCAGTCCAAGACGCTAATAAAATCATTCTGTTTGGCACAATTGGTGTACTGGGCACTCACTATACATATTTTTCATCAATTAAAGAGGGAAATGTTGCCGTTGCAACTTTACTACTTTATTCAGCTCCGGTCTTTTTAGGTATATACTTAATTCTGATAAATGTTAATTCTCCTAATAAAAAAGAGTTGTTTTCATATTTAATTTTCATAATTGGAATTTATCTTTTCTTCACAAAAAACTCAATTTACCAACTAAATGTTTCTATACTATCTATACTTTGGGGAATATTATCTGGCATGTCGTTTGCATTTTACATAAATCAATTAGATGATCTATGTAAAAGATGGTCATTACGTATAGTATTAGGATGGGGGATGGTAATTGGAGGCATTGCATTATTAATTTTAAATAAGCTTTCGACAAGTGAGTTTATCCTGCTTTCTACTGTTAAAACTCTCTCAATCCACACTTTATTATTACTATTTATTATTGTTTTTGGAACTATTCTTACATCAATTTTTTATGTAAAAGGTACAAATTATATTACTCCTAAAGATATTTGCTTATATTCCTGTATTGAACCATTGACAGCAATTTTAATTTCCGTATTATTTTTTAATATTTCATATACAGCTTCTGAATTAATAGGTGCTTTTTGTCTAATTGGAGTTTTTGTATTATTAACCCAACTTAATCCACCAATTAAAAGAACCTTATCACTGGTTAATGGGCAACAAACAAAACTTAAATAAAAACAGTTTTAGTACCTTTTACTTTTCCGTTTTGTTCGAAATTTTAGACATTATAAAAAGAAAGGAAGTGTATTATCCTGCCTATACCTAAAAACCTTAATAAACAAACGAGATTTTCAGCAAAAACTATTGTTTTAAATCAACTACAAGATTGGATCATTGAAGGTGTTTTAAGACCTAATGAGAAAATTAATGATACTGAACTAGCACAAGCTTTAGGGGTAAGTAGAACACCCGTAAGAGAAGCACTTCAAATTCTAGAACTTTCTGGACTCGTCGAAATGGTTCCAGGACAAAAAACTAAAATTTCTCCAATCAACGTAGCAGATGTACCATTAATTTATGAAACTATTGCAAGCATACATACCCTTGCGGGAAAACAAGCTATTAATAATATTAAAACATCTGATATTAAAGCACTTACGTTAATAAATAAAGAATTTAAACAAGCTATTGAGAAAATGGATACTAGAAATGCATTAACACTAGATCTAAAATTCCACAACCTAATTGTTGAAATTTCAAAGAATACATACATTGAACCATTTTTAGAAAACTTACATCTTCATGCCCTGCGTCTTGAGTATATTTTCTTTCAAAACGTAATTCATGATAGTCGATCTATAGATGAACACACTAATATTATCAAAGCATTAGAAATTGGTGACTCATCATTACTAGAAAATACTATGTCTAATAACTGGTTGCGTCCAATGAAAGATGTTCAAAATATATTAACTTCTAAGAATTTATAATTAATTATGTGAACTACTCACCACCCAGCAAAGTTTGATGTGGAGCTTCTCTGTTCCACGACGAAAGTAACCTTTCGTCTCCTTGAGCGTTACTTCGGGGTGTTCCACCCCTAGATGTCCAACGTTTGGACGCTCTTTTGGTACGGTTGATATTTTATGCAGGAACCGAATGGGTTGGTTTTTACGCTCTGTTTTCTTCCTGCATCCTCCTATACCAAGTTATCAAAGAACTTCATATAACTAGTTCATCAAAAAATTTTGGCTATGCCAAACCGAAATTCATCTACCACCTACTGCTTTTCTATCACCCTCCACACAGTTGATGAAGAAGAATTATTTCGGTAAAAATACTCATTTGAGTACTTTTATATTTAATAAGTAAATTTAACTTATATAACAATTTATCATTATGATAAAATCCAATAAATATATCTAGTGAGTTTTATTTTAAAGTCATCATTTTTAAAGCACGCAATATATTGCATTCAATATATATTTGAAATTCTTTTCTGAAATTTAATGGAGGTGTTTTATTTGAATAAAGTTAATAAGAATCGTATTAAAGGTATGATTATGGTTGTAATAGGTGCTAGCTTATGGGGGCTATCGGGAACCGTCGCTCAACAACTATTTCAGTATAATGGTATTACCACAGAATGGTTGGTTACAATCCGCTTACTGATCTCTGGGGTTACATTGTTACTTATTTCACTTTTTAGTAAAAATAAACTCGAGATTGTTGCAATTTGGAAAAATAAATATGATGCTACTAAACTCATTATTTTTGGGATTTTTGGTATGCTAGGGGTACAATACACTTATTTTGCATCTATTAGTGAAGGGAATGCTGCAGTCGCAACAATTTTACAATATTTAGCTCCAATTTTTATTACTTTTTATCTGATTATCAAATTTAGAGCTTTACCTACTAAAATAGATGTTTTAGCAATAACTTTTGCAACCTTGGGTACTTTCTTATTATTAACCAATGGTTCAATAAATAACCTAACTGTATCAATCCCTGCAATTGTTTGGGGAGTTTTATCTGGATTATCTTTAGCTTTTTATACTCTTTATTCTAAAACTTTATTAGATAAATGGTCTTCCGCAGTTTTAGTTGGTTGGGGTATGATTATTGGCGGAATAGGCGTTACAATAGTTCATTATTTTTCTAAAAAAGAAATAATATTTTTAAAATCAATTGAGAACATTGATCTAAATACGCTATACCTTATTGCCTTTGTAGTTATTTTTGGAACATTAATTGCTTTCTATCTATTTTTAGACAGTATTAGATACATTTCGCCTAAGGAAACTACTTTATTAGGCTGTACTGAACCACTTGCTTCAATCGTTTCATCTGTAGTTATTTTGCATATTCCTTTCTTATTTTTCCAAATCATTGGGGCCATATGTATCATAATTGTAGTGATCTTATTAAGTAGAAAACCTGTAGAAAAACAAAAAAATATTAATGTACTTACTAATGAAAACCTTAATGTCCATCCCAAGTAAAATAATAAAAAATTTTATCATTTTAGCCAAGAAGACTCCTTCCTCAAGGAGCGTGAAGGGTCACAGCCCAGTGAGTAGGTGGGAGATGAATTGGCTTCGAACAAGGGATGGCAAGAAGCCATCTTAATTGTTCGACATACATAAAGTGTTACTTCACTATCCATCAAATGTACGTTCGGTATATAATAGTCATATACCGAAATGGAGGTGAATCAAATGATAATTAATAAAGCCTATAAGTTTCGTATCTATCCAAACCAAGGACAAGCAATTCTAATCAACAAAACGATAGGTTGTTCTCGCTTTGTATTCAATCATTTCCTATCCCTATGGGATCACGCATATAAAGAAACTGGGAAAGGTTTAACATATGGTACATGCTCTGCCAAACTTCCTGCCATGAAGAAAGAGTTTGTTTGGCTAAAAGAAGTGGATAGTATTGCGATTCAGTCGTCTGTTCGCAACCTTGCGGATGCGTATACACGCTTTTTCAAAAAACAAAACAGCGCACCGCGCTTTAAATCTAAGAAGAACAACGTACAATCTTATACCACAAAACAAACAAATGAAAACATTGCCGTTGTAGGGAACAAAATAAAGTTGCCAAAACTAGGCCTTGTTCGATTTGCCAAAAGTCGCGAAGTAGAGGGGCGTATTGTCAATGCTACAGTTAGACGGAACCCTTCTGGTAGATATTTTGTGTCACTATTAGTTGAAACAGAAGTACAAGAACTTCCGAAAACACATTCTTACATTGGAATAGATGTAGGACTAAAAGATTTCGCTATTTTGTCAGATGGAACACACTATGAAAATCCGAAGTTTTTCCGATTATTAGAAGATAAATTGGCGAAAGCGCAGCGTGTGCTTTCTAGAAGAATGAAAGGATCTTTTCGCTGGAATAAACAACGAGTAAAGGTAGCTAGAATTCATGAATACATATCAAATACTAGAAAAGATTACTTGGACAAAATTTCAACTGAAATCATCAAAAACCACGATGTTATCGGTATAGAGGATTTGCAAGTATCAAATATGTTAAAGAATCATAAGTTAGCAAAAGCAATTAGTGAGGTATCTTGGTCGCAATTTCGATCCATGTTGGAATACAAAGCAAAATGGTATGGCAAACAAGTCATTGTCGTATCGAAAACATTTGCTTCCAGCCAATTATGTTCGTGTTGTGGATATCAAAATAAAGACGTTAAAAATCTAAACCTACGTGAATGGGACTGTCCTTCTTGTCGTACACACCATGATAGGGATATTAACGCAAGTATCAATCTAAAGAATGAAGCGATAAGGCTTCTAACCGCAAGGACTGCGGGGTTAGCCTAATCAATTAGAGTTCGATAGAACTCTTTACTTAGGAGTCCCTCACTTCTAAACGAAGTGAAAGTGGGGGTAGTTCAATAACTTATCTATATCTTGACTTAAACTTAGCACCTGCTGATGTCTAAATCCATATTTATTTACAAGTTTAATTAATTCTACTTTCTTGTCTTCAATTAGTTTTTGTAAGTTTCTCATCTCCATATCTATTAGAACTCCTTTTTTACGATTTAGCAGTTAAATTATAGTATAGATATAAAAATAAAGAAAATGGAATTTTTGGAAATCGAAAGAAAGAAATTCAGATGTGTCTAAAATACAATTAAAATTATATATATGCATAAATGCATTTAAATTCTTCTATGTTAATGTTATAATAGAATTAACCAAGAAGCATCCAACAAATTATGATTAATCACTACATTTTCTTTCAGAACTAGTCAACATATAAAAAGACACTATGTATATTATAGTGTCTTTTTATATACTCTATAATATTAATTGAACATAAATATGTTTATGCAAATTAAATTACTAAAAAAACTTTAACAAGGGGTTGTACCACATCCCTATGTAGCTAAGAAAAGAAAAATACACAAAAGGATATATCTTACCATATATGATGGAAACGACATATCCTTTTGTTAAAAACCTACTCTTATCGATTTCTGTTATCATTAAGTCTTAATTAAACTTAATACCACACTCTAATCGATCACTGTTATCCTTAGGATTTAATGTAATTGGCTTTACAATGTACTCCATTATATTCACCTCCTTTCACTAAAAGTATATCTCAACTCTTTTATTAACTAGATTGTTTAATAACCTCAGTTTCCGGTACTTTTTGTTTATCGATAGGATTTTTTATGTAATATCTATATAATCTATCTTTGATATTATATTTTAATTGATCACATTCAAAATCTTGTTTTTCTAAACTCAGTTCAGGGCATCTTCCTTTACAAAGAGGCATAATATTACATGTCTTGCATTTGTTTGGCAATTCCCAATTCATCCATTTTGTTAAGGTTTGTAACGAAGTAATGCCTTCTGCTAAATTCCCTACTCTTAATTTTTTATTTCCAACTTCATGCCAGCATTTAAATAAATCACCGTAGGCATCCACAACAAAAGAGTTATTATCTACAGCTTGACAAACCCAACCACCACGATTTTTAGGATAAAGATTTCCCATATTGAAGCCAATCTTATCAGCGTATTCAATCAAATCTGTCTCCCATTTTGCAAACTCCCTTGTTACTAGACAGGATTCACTAATAGATTGACAAACGTCATTGTATGCCCCTACTGGAGCAAAATACACGGAAACTTTGTTGTTTAATCCTTGATTCATTAGAATAGGAAAAAGCTTATACACATCTGCAACGTTTTCTTTTGAAACATTTACACGAATTCCGACTTGTATAATATCTTGTATTTCTTTAATATTATTTAAAATTTTATTGAAAGAACCTTGCTTATTTCTTAAGATTCTAGTCACATCATGCGTCTCTGGGCCACCGTCCAATGTGATTTGTACATATTTAACGTTATTCTCTTGGACCAAATGTTCTGCAATTTTTCTATTAAGTAAATATCCATTTGAAACCATTTTAGCTCTAAATTGAATATTTTTTTCTTTGCATATTGTTAATATATACTTTGACATTCTATCTATAAGATCTTTTTTTAATAATGGTTCACCACCATACCACGTAACAGAAAATTCAGTCTTATTTCTTAAGTTATTTTGAATGAATTTTTTCAAATCTTCTTCTTTTTGTCCCTCAATATATTCATCTACATGATTTTCATAACAATATGGACATCGAAAATTGCATTGTAATGTAGTTGCTATGGTTAAACCTAAATATTCACTTCCAAAACGGCTCTTATTAGTTAAATAGTGGTAAACGCCGTATTCATCTAAAGAATTTTCTACTATAAAACCAGCCCTAGTTAATTCTTCTAAATGTAAATTAGGAATCTCATTATAATCTCTTTTGCTAATTTTTTTTATAGTATCCTTATATTCATCAGAAATTTTAACAAACGCTCCTGTATGGCTATTATATAGAAAATTAATATTATCTTTTTTAAAAGGTACATTAAATTGTGATACCTTATACAAAATTATTCCTCCATTCTATTCATATCCATATTACTAAATTGATACAATTCCTTATGTCTTGTAATATTAATTAATTGTTAAAATCTATTTTTCACTAATAACTTAACACAGGAATAATAGCAATTGAATTGAGAATATATATACTGAATGTTTAGTATAGATATATAAACCTATAATGATAGTGTAAATTTTTTTCTATTGGATTATATTGCTACATTTTTAGAAGCGGCAAATAAAGAGAATGAGTCAGAAAAGCCTAAGGAATCTATAGTAAAATCAGGTAACTTGCTTTGCAAGTCACCTGTTAATCTTTTAATAAAGAATAAATAATCCCTAACCATTGTTTTGGATATTGTTAGGGATTTTTTCTATTTATATTTTGTATTAATCCAAGTTGTCAGCAAATCAAAGATCGCATGGTTTTACAAAACAAAAATATGTTGTAGTTCGTATGAAAGGATAAATTTTTCATTTTTTTGGTATTTACTTTTGTTAACTTGATAGCTATGCACATCCATCAACCTAAGGATTTAGACTATTTTTGAAATTAAAAGCACGTTACTATTCTCTTATGTTAATGAGAAAGGGTGAGGTGCTTTTTATGAATATGTACCAAAAACAAGAGTTATCTTTATTTGCCGAAGAGTTATATCGATTTTTCTCCTTTGAGGGTATTTGTTTTCTTAGCTTGATGGTGATGGGGTAGAACCATCAAAATGTTCTTTTTTCTTCAAAGTTTTTATTGCTTCACTTAAATAAATAGTATTCCACATACTAATTGCATTAATTAAGAGGTTTAGTGCACTACTTCTTGGAAGTTGATCTTGTAGCGCTCTTTCTAGTAATTCACTATGTTTTCCAAGGAAAATAGTGAAAGGCAAGGCGATGAATATATTTACAAAATGACAAAACTGTAAGAATACACGAATGTTTGTAAGAAACTTCGATGTTTTCCTTTTTCTTTTTTTATTATAGTGAAAAAGAAGTACGAAATATTCTCTTATGTAGGAAAGGAAGATAATAATGATTGATCTATTAAATAAATGGATGTTAGAAAGTACAGGTAATTTCAATATCGTTGTGGGACTTACAGCACTTCTATTTTTGGGTTCAGTAATTGCACTTATTATTATTTACAAAAAAATTGGTAAACCAGATGAAAGAACAAATGCTATTTATTTAAAAATTACTTCTCGTATGTTTACTACTCAAATTCTAATGAATGCTATATTTATTTCTCTAGTTGGTAAGGATATTGAGAATTTCCGTCAAATCTTTATATTATTTGAAGCCTTTGTATTCTTCGTTGGAGCTATTTATTCGTTTAAATTATATAGACAGGAATACAAATAACTTACTTATAAGTACATCTATAAATATACTTGCAAGTGTACTTATAGGGGTACCGCCACATGCCCATCAACTTAAGATTTTTATAATACCCCAAAACAAAAAAATTGCCCATTTTCGCCTGAAGATGTCAATTCTCTCGTTTTGGGGTATTTGTTTGTCTTATCTTGATGGTGATGGGGTACCGCCAGCATTTCGGAAAAAAACCACGCTAAGCAAAAAATAAAATAAGCTGTCCATATGGACAGCTTATTTACATAATTTTCGTTCTCGGTAGCAAATACTTTGATAGAATCCTTGTAGCTACAGGGATTCTTCTTTTTTGTCTGTTTATTTGGTATACAGGATTTTATACATCGTTGATGTAGCGGGGATTCTAGGGGTTTCCGCTATTCTTTTTTTGTAAACAATCTTGCATACTCTTAGTATGGTTTCTGATGAAGTGAGAACAAAAATAACGAGATATACATTTAAAGGGTCTCTTGGCTCGTCTGAGGGGATTATTTGTTGTGTATGGATAAGAAATTGAAGGTTAGTTAGAGATAAATCTGAAGTGTTTGAGAGGTATATAACAAGTTTGGGTATTGTTGATTTTATAGAAAAAAGATATAAAAGAGTCGTAGCAGTTTTTGAAAGAGCACCAGTAAAAAATTAGTGAAGGAGTAGCATTTGCTACTCCTTTTTATTTTGACAACTTTTTTGGTACTGAAAGAGTATTGAATTTTGAGTGGGGTAAAGACCTCCTAGGTGCAGTTTATTTTACTGGATAAATAACTCCACTTGCTTGACACCCAGTTTCTAATTCCCTTGGGTTTCCACAGTATAATCTCAATGAATATTGCGATAAATCACCAGTCTTTATGGTAGTAGTGAATCTCTTTGTATTATAAAATACATAGGTATCGTAATACTCACCATTACGATATATTATACCAACAATTGTACCTCGCCCTTTTTCATTAAATTTTTTGGGTTCTACGTTCATACCTAAATTGTCGCCACTATAAAGTTGTAGTCTAGATGTAGACTGCGACTTGTCCTGTGTTGAAAGATAAACATTTCTTGGAAGTTGCTCTTTAATTTTAAGGGCTGCAGCATATGGAGGTCTAATTATTGAATCTTCAGAATCCTTGTAATCATCATAATTTTTATCCACTAAAAGTTCAGGGTTTGTTGGGTAATATTTCTCCACCCCTTCTGGAAGAGATTTGATAGTGTCATCATTAATTGTATTAGCGCTAGCATTTTGCGTAGATCCTAAGATGATTGCACCGAACATAAAAGATGTTAATAATAGTTTTTTAATCCCCATAAGTTCCATAATCCTCCGTTCTTAATATTTTTTTCTGTTTACACAATAACCTTAACACGTTTCACAAATATTGTTAGTTTGTTTAACTTTATAAAATAATATTTGAATATTAAAAAATAAAAAATAAAATTGACATATGTCATGTGGCGATAACTCTTTTAGCACTCTCGGTCATTTCATTATTAAATGCAACAAGTTTGCGCTTTTCTTTCCTAAACACAAAACACAGAAGAAAAAGCCTCAAATAACTGAGGCTTTTTTGTGTAACTATTAGTTTATAACGCTACCTTCATAATAGCCTGCCCCATTTGACTGTATAGATTTCAGGTACCATTTAATTTTGCCGTGGCACGTATACTCCGTAAAGCTTTCGGCGAAGCTACTACCAAATTTCGGGACAGTGCGTGCATATTTACCGTTACCGATGTATTCAGGACATGGAAGTGCTGTTGCAACTTTTGCAGGTGCTGGTGTGTCCATTACGCTAGCTGACGCAGAGCCAATCCCTCCCGTTAGTGCGATACCTGTTACCAATGCCCCAATTGCGAACTTCTTGAACATAAAAAATTCCCCCTTAATGGTTTTATATGGTACAGATACACTGTAACACCTTTTACAGTAATGTAAATATAAAGAAATTATAGAAATATTTATTTGTTTATTGGGAAAATTAGGGATTTTATTTCTCAAGAGAAAAATAGAGGGAGAGGCTTCAATATTATTTGTAAGCTCTAAAGGGTCACCATATCATTCTGGGAAAATTGTACGCTAAGGGATATCAAACCTTAGCGTTACAACCTTTTTAGAAATAACTACATGTTCAGAAAGATAAAAGCCTAAGCTTAATTGAACATTGATATATTTACACACTTTATGGACATGATTATAGCTAGAAAACGTTAATATTATTAAGTTTTATCCTCTGTTCATAAACATAAGGTTTTCTGGACAGATGTCTCATAACGTACAGGAAACGCTTAAAATGTGTCCAAATTGTGTCTAAACGTACAATTTTCCCGAAATGGTATGGTGAGGCCTACAGTAGGACTATAAAAATTAATGGTCTCTTATATGTGAAATTCAAATTATTCACCTCTTAAATACTTACTTAGGAAAGTTACCTTAATACTAAGTTAACCCAAAGCGCAATCACTTCCAGTGATTTTCTATATTTCTCCACACTTGCTACAGACACCATTTCTTAATAAAGAGTTCTCATAATTAATTCTAAAATACATTTACCGGAATTTAAACTGAACATACCCCTGACTAATTCTTATATTTTATTATTTAAATTTTTCCAAACCTTAAATCATTTCATACCTTAACACTTCAAAAGGTACACCTTTAGATATAGTATATTCTATGCAGCTTAAACTACTTCAAAAGGTATCAAAATGTACTTAAGACACACTTCATAAGTACACACACTTTTTGAGATGTGTTTGTTGAATGATTTTATGCTTATTGGATGTCCCAATCAGTTGGATACACCACAGAGAATCCCCTTGTCGTGTTGTTTATTGTTTTTAATATGTAATCTGGTACATGAAATTTTATGATTAAGTTGTTCCTTTGTTTTTCTTTTAAAATTCTTATAGCATTCTATATAAATCTTATGGTATTATACAGATAGAAAATTTGTTTCCATTGTTTATACTCTATTGTACGTAGCGTGAAGGACAAACCTTACGCCCAGTTAACTCGGGCGAGGTTTGTCCTTTTTTTTTACTTTAAGGAGGAATTTACTATGAAAAAAGTCTACAAAATTGGAGCAGTTATCACAACTTTATGCGTTGCATGTATCACGATCTTTACTTTAACTAAGAATGAATCAGTCAAAACAGAAACTATAGCACCAGAAAAAACAATTGTATCTGCTGCAGATGTAAAAGGATTACCTGAAAATATAAAAGATATTTCAAAAGAAGAATTAAAGGAAAAAATACAATCCCATGAAGAGTTCATTGCGTATTACTATCAACCTACCTGTCATTTTTGTAAAAAAGCTGCACCAGATATCAATCGTATGTCAAAAAAGCATGATAGAACCATCTATCGTATTGATATCTCTACACCAGAAAATCAAAGTGCCTTTCAAGAGTTCGACATTCCAGGTACTCCAGTTGTTGTAGCTTATAACAGAGGTGAAGAAGTTGAACGTTTAGAAGGAGCTGTTTCAGCTGCTACCTATGATGGATTCTTTGCAAGACGTAATTCGAGCGCTAGCTAGTATAGTGCTCGTTTTTCTTTGTAAGAAAGGAGAATTAACATGCAACAAAACGTCCGGATTCATTCGTTAGACATAATAAGAGGTATCGCCATACTATGTATCCTATTTGCGAATCTACCCTCTATGACGGGACTAGATCCCTTTAATCAGGCAGGTTACACCGGTACAGATAAAACGATTCGTTTTTTAGTAGATTTGTTTATACAAGCAAAGTTCTACACTATTTTCGCATTCTTATTTGGAGTAGGATTTTATATCTTTATGAAAAATACAGAAGCAAAAGGATATCATATGTATAAGCTATTTACCCGGAGACTATGTATTTTACTAGTCTTCGGTTTACTCCATTTCACCTTTCTATGGTATGGAGATATTCTACATGCGTATGCTATAGCTGGATTTATTCTATTGTTCTTTTATAAGCGATCTACTAAGCTTATTTTTATAGCTGGTTGTAGTTTCCTAACGGTTAGTTATGTATTACATATTATTGTATTTTTACGAGCAAGTTCTTCTATTACTGAAGTACCAAATTACTATCAATATATGTTTACAGGTAACACTACCAATCACACTGTAAATCTATTTATACATTATTCTCATCAAGTAAAAGCACGTCTTTTCTTTCTAATGACTCAGGAATTCCAGCAACTACTAATAGGAATTCCGGAATATATAGGCTTATTTTTAATAGGGTTATGGGCTGGTAAGAAAAATATTTTTAAAAGGGTACCGGAATTAATAAAGAAAATTAGATTTTTACAGTGGAGTTCGTTATGTATCTCATGCCTTCTCTCTTGTCCTATTCTCTACTACTTTATAAAAACAGATGTCTATTACTCTCAGGATGTACAACTATGGATTCTATTTGGAGGGAAAATGCTAGCTATATTCTATATTTGTACTCTACTGAGAGTTTGTGAGAATAAAAAATATATAGAATGCCTGCACCCCTTTATGAACGTTGGCCAGTATGCTTTAACGAATTACATCACTCAAAGCATAATTACGCTTGTCATTCTTTCGTGGTGCTTTAAAGATGTCTCACACGTATATTACTGGCAACTATGTATCTTTGGGCTTGTAATTATTTTTGTACAAATCATATTCAGCAAGATTTGGAGTAAATATTTCCGTTATGGTCCTATTGAGTGGGTATGGAGAAAAGGAGTTTACAAGAAATAGACTATTTTTTACCAGTTACATGCAATTAACTGAAAAAAATGTTAAAATATTATATGAAAGATTAAAGATATATTTGTAGTTGTAAAATGGTGTTATTAAAATTAAAGTGGTTCAAGTCAGAGAAAGGCACCTTGTGGTGTCTTTTCTTTATAAAACATATAATGTATTATTAATATAAAATGATTTTTATTAGAAAGGAAAGTAATATGGATTTCCAAATAAATATACCTAATCCATTCCAAGGAGTTCCTGAGATTGCAGGGATTATTTTAATGATTTTTATCGTGTTATGTATTGGACTTGCGATTTTCTCAGACTGGATTCGAAGTATAATTCCTAATCAAACTAGACAATATATTCAATTGATTTTTATGGTACTGCTATTTGCATTTATCGTTATAGCAATTAAAAACCCTGAATATATTACAGCATTATTTTAAGAGCACTTGTAAAGGTGCTCTTTCTTTATAAAAAAAATCCCTACACCATGTGCAGAGAACAAAAAATGTATTATAACTACATATATAAATTCTTTACCAATATAAATATGGAGAAGGAATCAGATAAACTCTAGGATGATAACCACCTGGCCCTGCAGGGGGCAAATAAGGATGAGCTGTTACTCCCCCTGGATTGGTTGGCACGCTAGGATGAGTAGGATGGAAATGAGGATAAGGATAAAGATGAGATGGAACAGTATGAGCCGTTACACCTAATTGCCAATTACAAGTAGGAATGCCAGTAGGAGTATACCTAGCCATATGAACATGAGGATTACAAGAACTACCTGACTGATCAACTGTACCAATTTGTTGACCTACATTTACCTGATCCTTTAATTTAAGACCAGGAAGCGGAGTTACATGGACATATTGAGTAATAAATTTATCACTAAAACTTCTTATCGAAACTAAATTACCCTTATTACACTCGTTTTTACATCCACATGGTTCATTACCAGATGATAACACATTAATATACCCTGCTTCTGCAGCATATACAGGAGTACCTATTTTAATATTTGGAACCTCCAAATCAAGTGCTCCAGGATGTGCAGCCCCACATCCTGTACTTTGTTTTATTTTTCCCAATAAAGGAACTCCTGGATAAGTATAAAATGGAGTATTAGCTAGTGAACATTCATTACAAATTTTAAAATCAATAACATCCTCCTGAGTTGTATATCCTGGCATAAATTATCACCTCTCTAAATACAAAATTGATCAATTCCAATTTTGCTCTGTTATCTTAAGAGTATATTTAAAACTAACATATTTAGAGAATTGTCCATACATAATTAAGTAAACAACCTATAAAAGCCCAAATTACCAGGGGTCACCATATTAGTCGTATTATTTATTTTATTAATCATAGTTGGAGCTGCTTGCTTCTGCTAAAAAACTATTAGAAAAGGCACCCTTATATGGGAGCCTTTTCTTTATGTATATTATTTATTATCCGATTCATCAGTTTTATTATAAACACATTTGGCTTCTCCAAAAAGACCGCCAGTGTCCCATTCGCCACCATAATGAGCACATCCTAAAGGATTACGATCGTCTCGTATACTTGGATGTGTATTTGGTTCATAGCCATTATTTACAATACTACCAACAATAAATACCCCTCCGATTACAAATACCACAGCAACGATTAAGAGTGTTTTCCCATTAGGACCGGTAACAATGTCATTTACAACTTCTTTTGCTTCTTGCTGAGTTTCACCTTTTGAAAATAATGAAAGAATAATAGAGATTATAAATATGAAAAATAGCACAATTATAAATATCATTATTTATGACTCCCTACTATATGTATACTATTAATTTCTTTATACGATTTAAGCTAAGGTATTTGAAATCATAATGATAATAAATATATCCCCCCGATTAAAAGTGCCGCAGCAACGATTAATATTATTACTCCATCCGGACTATTGAGAATTTCTTTTATATGTTTTTTTGCTATTTGCTTTGTTTCTCCACTTGAAAAGAGATAAACAATGGAATGGAGAATTAGTAAGAAAAATGCTGTAATTACCTCTAACATGGCCTATGTACCTCCTAATATATATGTACCTTTAATTATCCAGTAATTTTCTTGCACCTTGTATCAGCCTGAGTAACCGGAATGCTTAGTTCAATAAAAGCCAAATGACAAAAATTACTCCTATAACTGCTAAAGTTCCAAAAAAACCTACCAACATTTTCCCCTCAGGACCATTAATAAGCTCTTTTAAAACTTCTTTTGCTATTCGCTGACCTTTACCACTTAAAACTATCGAAAGAATAAAGAATACTACCACTAATACAAATGAAAAAACTATTAACTCCATGACTTATGTACCTCCCTAATATATGTACGCTATTCATTAACCAATAATTGCCTTATACATTATATCAGCTAGGATACACGGAAGTATAACAAATTATTTATATAGCCCATTTTATTAATTGATATATTAAAAAAAGACACCGAATAATTCCTTACCATACGAAATCCACGTTTTGTTTGCAAGACCCCTTATAGCACTAATTGGGTTAAAGATGAAAGAAATGAAAGTAAACTTTAATTTTGCTAGTTACAGTATTTTTATTATGGGATTTATTCTGTATAAGTGCACTTATACAGAATAAATCCCTCTATTTACGCTTTTTCTATTCTAAAACCAAATACTCCATCTTTTACTTTTACTAAATGTTTTCCAGACCAAAAAGTATGTACTTTAAAATAGTACCAATCTCCATTTTTTCTTAAATATTCTTTAATCTCATAACCTTCTTGTATAAGGTATTCTTTATTCTCAAACATACTAATTTCCCCCTTTCAAATAATTAAATTAAACCTATTAAACAATAAATAAAAAAGTGCAAAATCCATCGACAGATTTCGCACCAAAACAGATAAAAGATATACTCACTAGAAACATAGGAGAGTGTTTCACCACCATCATAAACCATATCCTTACATTTTTGAGTTACTTTTTAAAAAATATGTAAATATTTATCATTTTATTTTGAACTTTCTTTTCATTTAAGTTATACTAAACTACAAAGAAACAACTCTCCTTTAGGCCGTCAATAATTATGCTAACAAAACACACACCAAAAAAACCAATTCCCGTGTAATGGAATTGGTTTTTTTGTGTGCAATTCAGTCAATACAGCAACTTGAACCCACATTTTCAAATGTATTCTTATTAATCTTATCATAATTTTAAATCCATAAACATACAAAACTAGATCACTAGTAATTTGCACCAATCCGCTGCTTTTTCGTCAAGAAATCTGGAGTATAACAACAATTAAGTTCATACTAGCATGAACAACAAATGATACTAGTAACCTATTAGTACGCACATATACTAAAGCGAGTATAACCCCAATTAGAAAATATCCAAATATAAATGGAAAATCAAAATGCATGATAGAAAAGAACAATGAGCTTATTAGTATGCTCCAAGTTTTCTTAAACTTAGACATTAAAATGTTTATAGCCGCATAACGAAAAACAAACTCTTCTACTAAAGGTGCAAGAAGAACAATTGAAATAAGTGCCACAGGAGATATTGCTGCTGCAGCGACTGTACTAGACGTATTTGCTGATTGCGTAGTTAGCTGGAATACACTCTTATCTAACACACTACCAACCATCTGAGCAAGAAATACGAATATGATCCCAACTAAAATCCATATGAATGAATTTCTTGATAATTTAATCGATAACTTTGGATCATTTATTAATTCTTTACTATATATAAGAAAAATGATTATCAGCATAAGTGAAAACCCAATTAGTTCCCAATGCACAAGAAGTTGTTGAATTGCTTGCTGTTGGTTTCCATGAATATCATACCAACCTGTCTTTGCTAGCAATAGTACACCTATTATCCCTACAAATTGTGTCATAACAAAATAAATCAAAATGACGAAACCCGATTTATATTTAATACCACTACTCATATTCTTAATTCCATCCTCCACTTTCATTATGTTTTCGCTACTGCTAATCGCAGTAACAATAAGTAAAAAAACTTTTATAAGTGTGCGCTCTTTTTTACTTACCCCAAAAATATCCGTACATAAGGTAAGAATATTTCTTTCATTTCTAAAATGAATTGAAATTCGATGCTTTCTTTCCCTTCTGGTGGAAATAATACATATATATCTTTAAACACTATCTTCCTCCGCCCTCTTTTTAAATGCTATATATTAATTTAACAATTATAATTCCATAGATATGTATCAAACCTTATGCAACCTTCAAATGTACTCATTCCCATTCGTTCTCCTTATCTTTCTTCTTTATATATGTACTTGGTGATGTTAATAACACAAGTGTACAAGCTACAATATTCATTAATACAAAACAAACTATTAATAAAATAACGAAAATCGGGGACAACAAGATAAAAATAAAGCCACTTACTACCAAACAGATGAAAATGAAGCCATTGCTCATATCTTCGTAACCATCTAGCCCTCGTACAATATTCAAACTATGCATCCATACTGTGATGCTATCCCAATTTTCTATTAACAGATAGCCACCACCCAACAGAAAAGCCCATCCAAGCAACGTTCCTAATAATCCAGAATTTCGTCCTATATAATACCCCGAAACAAAATTCGCAGCTGTTCCAATTAATATTCTCATTTGTATTCCTCCATATTCATTTCATTTTAGCGATATATGAAAATTTCTTTTAACCATAGTTTTATTATATCAGAAAATTATGAATATTAAATAAATGATTTTAGGTACTCTTTATTTTTTTAAAAGGGTTGTGTTTTTCTACACAACCCTCACTTTCTTCTTAATCCACGGGTACTTCTTCTTCTCCATGTGGAATTTGTTCAATTGGTGTTACAATTTGTGCATACTGATTTACTTGCACTTTAAATTGTCGTGGTTCCAAGAAATTTACTTGCTGTATTAAAACCTCAATATGAAATGTATCTACTTTTTTTCCACGGTCAATTTTGGTAATTCGCGCATTGTAAAACTGATCCCCATTTAAGAAATATCTTTGTACAGCTTCTGTAGCAAGCATACGCTCATTGCTTGTCATTTTCATTGGTTCAATACCAAATCCAGCCTTTGTAAACAAATACGGGACATCATAACTACTATTAGAAATTTTTCGTAGTAAATCCTCTACTGTTTTTGTCTTTGCAATATATTCTTCCTCTTTTGTATCAAATCCCTTTGGCTTATCACCAAGCATCTCGATTTCATCTTGATTTACCTGCTCTTCCTCTTGTACTTGAGATTTCATCATGTAACGATGAATAGTATTATAGGTAGCAACGCCTACTACTAACACAATAATCCCCAATATAACTAAGTACTTACGAGGCAGATTCGCTAACATATTCATGACTTTCTTCATTTCTTCACATCCCAAATCAGTCTATAACATTACGGATTTGTGTCATATGTTGTCCTCTTGCCGTATAGTTTAGACCTGTAATTTGTACACCTTTATTATCACCAATATGAATCATTTTCTGATTTCCTAGATAAATAGATACATGGTTCGGATTTTCATAGAAAATTAAATCTCCTGGTTGTGCACGACCGATATCTGGCACCTGTTTTCCTTGTCCAATTTGAGCACCTGTCCAATCTCCTAGCTGGACACCTATACTGGTTTTAAATACATATTGTGTGAATCCAGAGCAATCGGCACTACCTGCAGCTGGATTTCTAGCACCGGATACATAGCTCACTTTCCCTTGTCCAAGCCATTTTTTCGCTTCTTCCAGTACCTTTTGTCGTTTAGCATTTGTCATTGTAGGAGAGCCACCGGATGATAACCCTGGATCATCATTTTTCTTAAAGAATTTCATTGGATCTGTTGGTTGGTCATTAATACGAATTTGGAAATCTAAATGGACAGCGTATCCATTCATATTAAGGAAACCTGTATCTCTATCAAAGTTAGAACCGCCCATTTCCCCAATAATTTGCCCTTTTGTCACCATAGTTCCTGGTGCAACTGATATTTTACTCAAATGTAAGTAACGAGATACAACCCCATTTCCATGGTCTACATAGACACCTAGACCACCACCATTTACATTTCCTGTTTGGGCTGTTACAATACCTACTTCCATTGACCATACGGGGTCTCCAGCTTTTCCGGCGGTCATGGCCCCAATATCAACAGCATTATGTTGTTTTCCACCACGAAAAGCATCAAACGTATCTGTAATACGACCTGATTTTGTTGGCCATTTCCAACCTTTATCCGAAATCCATTCGCCGGATACATCTGCCACACACCCTAAATCTTTGTAATATTTCAAAACTTTAGAAACATATGTAAAATCCCCGTAGCACGCATTAACCTTTGTCCTGAAGTTATTCGGATCCTTACAACCATCTGGATTTAAATGATTTTTACTTCTTGAGAACTCAATAGCTGTTTCTTCTGAATAGCCACCCTTTGCTAAAGCGTAACTAATAAAACCTTCGCCAAAGTTGTAAGACTGCAAAGCGAGTGCAATGTCACCATTGGCCTTTCCTAGTACATCTTTAAATTCCCGTACACCTGCTTCTATAGAAATATTGGGATCTTTAATACACCCTACACGAGCATTTCCCTTTACACCTATACAAGATGAGCTCATGTCTCCATAATGCCCCTCTGAAGCCTGCATCGGGTCATTTCCTGCTCCACCTGATTCCTGCATCATTTGGGCAGCCAAAATACCAACATATTGAGCAACACCATGTTTTTCTGCCATTTCTTTAATTTTAGGAAGGTACCCTGTAACTTTTGCATTAAGGTTAACAGGCTCTCCGCCAGGACTCACATTACCTACACACATGCCGCCAATAAATCCACCAGTAGTAGGAGCAAGATGTCCATACATTCCTTCTAACATCCCCGCTTCTAATATCTCACGAGCACGCTCTTTTTGACTTTTACTAAACTTTGCGAGTTCCATCGCTTTCTCTAGCCCATGAGAAGATGTTGTCACTTTTTTACTTCCACTCGCATTAATCTCATCTATTTTTTTCTTAAAATCTGTATCTCCTAATATCTTTTTTACATCTGGTCCGGAGTAACTTTCAGACTTGGTTTTTTGCATCTCCTTTTTCTTTTTTTCACAAGGACCATTCGGTCCTGCCTCGCATACCTCTTTTTCCGTATATTCTTCATATTGGATATCCAAGAAATATGATATAGCATCATGCGGATCTTTACCAGTTAAATCATTATCATATCGCGCCATGTCAAAGGCGACAACCTCTTTCCAATCCACATTCAGAGCCATTGAGACTTCCATATATTTTTTTACTTGTTCCTCTGTCTTACCTTCATCATCGGTAAAAGGTACAAAAGAGACTAAAATCACACACACAGCAATAATTACTCCCATAATCAAAGCGGCAGGTACTCCAACCGCTGCCACAACAGCACCCACAATTTTTAATATACCTGCTTTTAGCATTTTGGCAGCAACTTTCGCTGCCGCCTTTCCTGCTTTCCCTGCTAATTTTGCCATCTTCCCACGCGCTTGCATCCCTTTTTTCTTAATAAAGTGGGAAGCTACATCTTTTAAAGGATTACTTTTTTTCTGTTCATTTGGATCGTTAGGATTTTGACTCATAGACTTATCACACCATATTTTCCATTTTGAGAATTTCTTCCTCTTCGCTGTGCCAAGCGAGGATTTGGGGCAAATGGAATCAGATTTTGTGGGTCATGTTCTGATAAATTCAGATGCGTCTCTGTACGAACAACTTCGTCCTGTGTATGTGTTACTAAGGTTTCTTCTCTTGGCTTAATACTACTGTCTTTCACTTCACAAGCTCTTTCAATCCTTTGGTTTGCTTGTAAGCGCGTATCTCCTTTTCCGAACGGCGAAATACGTGACACTGTACCGTCTGTTGTTGTCGCAACCATGTAACTACGATCTCTTTCTACAACCATTTGTACATTCTTATAGCCACCTTGATCTAAATCAGACATATAGAAGTGACCATTGTCTACCTTGTGATTTACCGTAAGTGGTGGTTTATTAAATACCGGTTTCTTTTGTAACGGCCTTTGATTTTGATTTCCTACTAATTGATTTGGGTTAATGTTGATAGAACGGTTGATACTAATTTTCCCACCACTAGAATCTTGAATATACGCTGGTGTAGCTTTCATACCATTACGGTACTGCGTTAATTGTCCGTCCGAAATATTTAAATCTTGATATACGACTTGTCCGGAACGAATACTACTATCTCCACTAGCGTAACGAGATACAACTTGCGTCACACCACTAGAATCTTTTGCTTCAATCCATGATTTATTATTTGTCGTCACAAGACGTACTGCACCTTGAACAACCGCTTGTTTTCCAGTAGCATCCGTTGTTGCTGGTACCATTCTTTGAATCTCTTGAATTTCTTTTGCCTCTGTTTGAACAGCTTTGTTATAAGGATTATGTTTACTTACCATACGCGCAGTCGCTTGATAAGCACCTGCACCACCAATCACACCAGCTGCATAACTTAATCCTTTTGTCACATTGTAATGACGTTCTGCTGCGTTTCCTCCTAACGAAGTATGAACGGCAGCTGCAGTTCCACTCATCACGCTTTTCATTGTATTTCCACCTGCCTGCTGAACAGAACTAGACGCATTAAAGTATGCTTTTGATACATTTTGCAATCCTTTTGTATGCACGAGATGTTTGGTACCTTCCATCATACTTACACCAATCATCTTACTTTGCTGTGTCATACGTCCCACTGCGGAAGTTGGGATAGACATTTTATCAGCACTTTGTGCAATATTTGCTACACTTGTTGATGCATCTGCATAAGAGCGTTCAATTTCCGCAACTGAAAGATCTCCTGTACGTGCTACACTCGCTTGCGTTTGTGCAGCTACATATACAGCTTTATTGATTGCACCACCAGTCGCTACACCATGTGAACGAACACCTTGAATTGCACTAGTAATTCCAGAACCTACTTGTTGGCTCACCGTTCCGAGACTTGCATGGCCTTGTAAACCTTTCGTTAATTGCGAAGTAAAGGCATCTTTATTAATATATGATTGATTATGTAAACTCTTGCCACTGGTATCTTTTGCCTGTACGGGCATCGCTCCCGCTTGTACTGCCGCTTGTTGTGCAACTGCTTTAAATTCATTTCCTTTTTCATTCAGGTGCGACTGCCAAGCTTGCTCTTTTTGTGGTTGAGACATAGTTTGGGACAAGTTTTTCATAAAGCTTGCCTGTTGTTCTGCTGCATAGCCTTGTTTAAAGGATTCTGTAGAGGCTTGTACCAGGTTCCCAACATTACTTACTTGTTTTGCTTGCTGGCTTCCTGTTCCACTTGTCAAACCGTGCGTTTTCACCCCATTGACTGCCTTCTGAATGCCTACTGCACTAGATACACCCATAGCATTTAAACCAGGATCTTTTTGTAACTTTTGTGATAAATGAGAAGCGAAAGCTTCTTTATTCGCATAGTTTGTACCGTCTTTTTGCTGTACAATACCAGCTGATTCTGCTGCTTTTTGTGCATAATCTTTAAATCCTTGTACTTTTTGACCTAAATGTTTATTCCATGCTGCTTCTTTTTCTTGCTGCGGCATATCTGCAGGGAATTGTTTCATGAATCCTGCCTTATGGTCTGCACTATATGCTTTCTTAAATGCAGCAGTAGAAGCACCGACAAGAGCACCGACTTGTCCCATATTTTGATGGCCACTTTCTAACGTTTCTCCTTTTACATCCTCGACTGCTTTTCCGACTTTTCCTAATGCAAGTCGGGAAGCAAACGCATCTTTATTCACATAGGACTTATCAAACAGATTATTTCCTTGTTTGTCCTTCGCATCAACTGGCATGGCTCCTGCTTTTGTTGCAGCTTGTTCTGCGTGGTTTCTAAATCCTTGTACTTTTGTGTTCAGATGGTCGTTCCAATGTTTCTCTTTCTCTTCTGCTGACATATTTTCTGGTAACTGACCTATAAACGTATCTTTATGGTCTGCCTCATAACCCTTTTCGAATGCATTCGTTGCAGCGTTTACTAAATCTCTAGCATTTCCATATGGTGTAGCGGCTTTCTTCATATTTTGTAAATCCTGTTTCCGCTGATTTGAGAAACGAGACATTTGATCACTATTTGTTTTCGCTACTTTTTTAGCAATCTCCGCATCGGACACACCAGGGAATGCTTGTTTTAAACGACTTGCAACTGCAGAATCCGGATTATCTGCTTTCCAATTTTCAAAGTCTTTTGTAGCTAAATCCTGTGCGATATCTTCATCGGTTAGTTCCGGATAAGATTCGCCATTTAGATTTGAATACGTGTCCGCACCCTTCTTTACACTGGAGCCAATATGTTTTCCTAAAGCTACAGCTCCTTCGCCGACTGCAGCAACACTTCTACCAGCCACTGCACCAGGAGCACTACCTAATGCACTTCCAACTTGCGAGCCTGCTACCATCGCTCCCGGTCCAAGACCAGCTCCCGCTGCCATACCTGCAAGCCCTGTCGCTGCTTTACCAATTGAACTTCCAATTTGACCTGCTTTTAACATACGAGCTGCACGAGATGTTGTACCAACATCTGTCCCTAAATTCGCTCCTAATGCATCTTTCGGGTTATCAGCATCTTCTTTGGTCTTTTCTTTATCCCCTTTATCATCAGGTTTTGCTTTTGAATTACGGTAGTCATCACGAACACCTTTAACGAGTCCAGCCACACTTGCTAAAGCACCCATACCCATCATCGTACCTGCTCTATGAATACCACCTGATGCATTGGTACTAAGGCCAATAAAACTTTTTACAATCTCACCTATGGGGATAAACATAGTAAGTAAAATTAATTTGATTAACGGACTATTTGCTGCTCCAATTAAAGAAATAATGAGCCATAAGGTAATTGCATGAATTGCTTGTATGAACACCGCTCCTATAAATTCACGTATCCAATATAATGTCTGTTGTTTCTTTTGTGGAAATAGCCACATACCTACCATTAACGGACCAATTAACATTAAAACGTATAGTGACACCGCTCGCATTAAGTAGTAAAAGTTTGCCCAAACGATGAGACCAGCTTCTATAAACAAACCAAATATAATAAACATGTAGTCATTTTCATGACCTTTCAAACCCAGCTCAGTAATGGTAAGTCCAGCCCCACCAAATCCAGGTTGTAGAAATTTAGTACCCTTATCTGGATCAAAATCCCCCCCACTTGCCACATTAACAGCGTCTCTAAACTCTATTATTATCCAAGAATTGATTTCAAATATGAGTGTATAGAAGTAATCGAGGTGCCAAAGAAAAATTGAAATGATCATCAAATCCTTCGCATACTCTATTAATGCTGTTCTATTATTTGGATTAATAGCTGTTGCCGAATATTTTGCCGCCGTAATAACTACACTGACAAGGACACAAAAAGCAACAAGCTTGAACATGACAGGCATGCCTGTGTCTAATACTTTGGTTAGAGAATTACCTGAAAATAAGAAATCTAAGTTTGTCCCCTTTCCTTCTGTTCCCTCTCCTCCAAACACTAAAACTGGCAGCGGATCCAAAGTTGCATACACCGGACTAAGAAAAGCCTTTACTATAGCAATAATTAAGCCTCCGACCCACTCTACTATTTTCTCAAGCATAATTTCACCTTCCTTTTTAAGAGTACGCTATTATCCTGCGTACCCTTGTACTTTCTTCATATTGTTTAAAAGCTCTTGTAGTACCGCTTCATTCGATTCAATGAACATCATTTCTTTGTCAGATGGATCAGTTTGAATCCAAACCGAACTATCTCCCACTCGGAAAATCCCTTCTCCTTTTCCAGGGTTGTTGAGAATAATATCAAGCTCCCCAGCAGTTAAGTTAAAGTTCTCCTGGATCTTTTTCTTATCAATCTTATTTTGTTCTAAGAAGAAATAAGAGAAAGTAGATTGCAAGATACCACGAGCTTTTACATTTTCTAAAATACGAACGAAGTCCTGACTCGCCCAACACATACCAGCATTTCTTTTACGTGAACGACGTGCTACTTTTTCCAAGAAGTTAACCGTTTGTTCATAGTCGATAAACTGCCACATCTCATCCACATATAATACTTTTCGCTTGATAGCATGTTCTGGACTTTTAATCCAATGCTCCCAGATATAGTTCAGGATAACGTGGAAGGCAATTGGTTTTAAGAATCCTTCTTCTAAATGACTAATATTAAAGTTAACAACGCGTGATTCATTTAATTGTGTTTCTACACCACGACCAAAATGACTTTGTCCATCAAATAATGGCTTGGAACCATCACGTAAGAACGGACGAATCGCGGCGATTAACTCTTCTGCCTTTACATCGTCCCCATGATTTTCTACTATGACATCGTAGATTTCTTTTAACTCTGGCTCTGGCTTTCTCACTTGAGACTGAATTAATTGTCCATCCACTTTCTTCACTTCATCTGTATATAAAGAGGTAGGATGTGAGGTAATACCATGTTTATTAAACACTTCACGAATCGCATCTTCTAGCATTGTACGTTGGAATACATTTAATCCTGGTTGATCAAAGTCTTGCCCCCGAATAATAATGTCAAAGAATCCTAGTATTTCATTGATTTTCTCTAAAATTGGTACAAATCTTACATACTTCACGCCATCACGTTCTACGAGTTCTTTCTTATCGTATTGTTCAAGTGCTTCTAGCTCTTCATCTTTATCCGTAATCTGAAGCTCTGTTACAGCGATTGCACAAGGGTTGATAATGATATTACTTTCAGGTGAAATGTTTAAATTAATACCACCTAAACGTTTTGTAATTTTTACGAATTCTCCTTCTGGATCGATAATCATTGCATGCGTATCTGCAAGTGACGTTTCACGAGCTAACTTCATTTTTAAAAGTAAACTTTTTCCGGAACCCGAGATCCCTGTTACACCAATGTTATAGTTTGGAGGACGATAATCTGCATTCCCGAATGAATTTAAAAATTCTACTTGCCCAGTAATTTTGTTCTTTCCTATTGGTATACCACCATTAAATCTCCCCGATCCTGATACAAATGGTGCAAACGTACATAACGCACGTCTATCGATATTTCGATAAGTATCTTGCAGCGTATTTGGTGCCCCTAGTGGCATAGTAGCTTTCAAGCCACTTTTCACACGGTTCCAAGTACTTGCAATCTTAAAGTGAGATGCTTGCATTTCATCTTCAATATACTCACATAAAACGTCCAATTCTTTCTTTGATTCTGCGTAAGCAACACCCATGGTACTCACCATATACGAGTCGTTTTCATTGAACTGGATTTCATCCATTAAATTGTTTGTATCTTGAATTTTTGCATCTAAGTCTTTTTCTTGGTCAATGTTTCCTCGTGTACGTTGGAAAGAAAGATTCGAACGTAACATTGTAAGCTGCATATCTAATGATCGCATTGCCTTAGCTTTTGGCTCTTTATGAATATCAATCATGACATCCACTTCCCCAGCCGAAGTTAACATGTTCAGCCAGTTGGTTTGCATCATACGCGGGTACCCATCACGTGGAATATAAAACGGACGGAAGAACGTATTACTTCCTAAAGATTGTTTAATGACCCCATAATCTTCTGCATCAATTTTCATTCCTTCTGGAGCAATAACATCAAACACTATTGTTTGATTGTCTAATTGCGTCGGTATTTCCTCTTCTTCCAACTCTTCCTCCTCTAGCTCCAATTCGTCCCTCTCTTCTGCTTCTATTTTTTTCTTTTCCTTTTTGTTTTTTCCGAACAACTTCATGTTTACGCCACCCCGTTATTTAATTTTTCTGCTTTTTCTTCCGCTAGCACTTTCTTCATTAACTCTAGTTTTCTTTCATTCGTTTCCCCTGTTGAATATAGCGAGAAATTCTCGTTTTCAATTAAGTCCTGGAAGCGAGCTTTTACAGCTTTACGACGGTTAAATGCTACGTATAAAAGTTCTATTAATTTATCTTTCGTTAACATTTCTACATTAATTTTTGCTTTCGATAGTAGATTTCGAGATGCATTATAACGACGATATAGTTCGTTAAATGCCTTATCTACAATCTTTTCTTCTAACTCGTCCTCTGTATCAGCAGTAATCGTACTAATATCAACCTTGTATGGATAAATTAAATAACGTTTTTGTTCATATCGAGGTTGCGAACGCTGCCAGTACTCTAAGTTATCGATAACTTCTTGTCCATATAGAACCGTCTCTGGTGTAAGGTCCTTCGCACCTTTCATCGTTTCTGTCATTTTGCGTACAGGATCTGTTAAATCCACAAACTTACTTTGAATATATACTTTCGTATTAAACTCTAATGTGGTTAACCATGATTCAATTTTGACATCAATTGCTTCTTGTTCCATATTGGAGAGTAAGTAATAGTTAACTGGGTGTGCTTCCGCAATTAGGACAAATGTGTCATCATGATACCGAATCATATGATTATCGATTTCCTTAATGTCTTCTACAAAAGCACGAAAGAAGTCAACATTATCCTCATCAATTTCCGATTCAGCAGGCGTATTTTTTTTATTTTTCTTTCCAGCTTTTTCAGTAGTGTGTTTCTCTACTCCACCTTGCTTTTTCCCTTTTTTCTTAGAACCAAACAGCGGTTTTCCATTCATTTTCCGATAAAAGAAAAATCCTACAATGGCTATCGCCGCAAAATATATCATTTCTAACATTTACAAATTCTCCTTTGCCCATGTAGTTGGCTCGTACCCTTTTCTCCACTTACCTTTTTCGGAGCGGCTACGCATTTTAATAAGCAAATACTTATCTAGGTACATGTGTTGTTTTTCTTTATATATAAACGCAAACGCTATAACACCTATTACCGTTGGTAGTGCTAAAATTAAACAAATAAAAAATGCTACTACCGCATCAATAGGTGCAAATAGTCGCCATAAAAACGGTACATATAAATAAAGGGATGCTCCGCCACCCAATAGATAAATCAATTGGCGTTTGCTCAGCACACCTAATAGTGTTTTTTGTTCCGAAGTCATATCAACAGGAACGGTTACTTTCCTCATTCTTTTTCCTCCCTTGTATAAGAGAAGCTCTCCCCACATCGAGGAGAGCTTGTACAAACTCTTATGTTAGATTGTCGTAACCCAAGCCGCGATATCGTAAGCTTTAATCATGACAAAGCCTCCAATTGCTGCACAAGCTAAACCAATCATAGCTTGTGTACGGTTTTCAGGATTCTTTCCTTGTGCACCAGATAGTTTAATAGCTGCAAATACAACGCAAGCTGCCACCCAAATTCCCCCAAAACCAATTAAAGTTTTCACCAAAGTGTTCATGCTTTTTTGGACGGTTTCAGCATTGGCACCACTGCCACTACCACCAAGACCCTTCGTAAAGCTACTTTTTGCCAGTAAGAAATCCCCTACTGATGTTGTCATAAGTTTTGCAGACAACCAATTCAACATAATTCCTGCACCTCCGGGTGTTTTTGCTCGCAAAACGCAAAAAGACCTCAATACACGCACACGTCCCCTAAGGACATGGCGCATATTGAGGTCTTCTCTTATATGCGAACTGATTAATTTTATATTTTATTGTAAAATCTTATTACTTTTATATTATATCAATACGATATTTAAAAAACAAGTCCTTGTTTACACCTTTATTTCTTTGTATCCTCTTTGTTAGGATCGTACCATACTATTTGACTTAATAAAATATCACTGTCCGTAAGAGCTAAAACATTCATTTCTTCTTTCAAGGAGCGCGATGGTTTTATTTTTACTGATTTTGTACTTTTGTCTCTAAGTGTATACACATGTACATAATAAGCTTCTTTTTTCTTTTGCCATAATAACCTCCATTTTACTGCAGTATTACAAATCATATATCTATATAAAAATTACACAATTATTTATTATATTATGGAGTAATATACATTGATTAATCGAACTTCTCCCTTGTTCACAAATAATAAAGTTGTTAAAAAAGTGGTATTAATTGGAATTAACTCCCTTAATCCTGTATGATGAAAATAGTAATATTTTAATAACCTTATAGTTAATAAAAAGAGTATATAGGAGGAATTTTCATGAAAAACTTAAATACGGCTATGACATTGGTACAATCATATCTTAATGAGAATGAAATTATTGAAAATAGCCTATATGGAATGTTTCAATATCAAGTATTTGGTATGGGTGGTCAAAGAAAAGGGATATTGGTCGCTACAAATGAACGTATGTGTTTTTATACAAAATATTTAGAAAGTGAAACGTTTAGAGTATTTAATTATGCCAAAATTGATTCGATAGAGGTAGAAAAAGGATTATTAACAGGAAAGAAAATCATTTTTTTTCATGATGGCGAACGTGAAGTGATGAATTTAATTGAAGAAGGTGACCCAGCTGGTTTTACAGTATTTGTAAAAGAGAAAATTATGATCTTGAAATAAAGAAATTTATTTTTAAAATTTTCTCCTCAAATTAAACAACATTTTTATTTACTAAAATCCTCTTCGAAATATTAATTACAATGGGAGAAAATAAAAAAGCAGGTAATTGCATATATAAAGCAATTACCTGCTTTCACGACTATCCTCTACTATTTATTTTGTAAAATCTTATTAACCTCTTTCACACTTAATTCAGTGGCTTCTGCTATTTTCTCTATAGGTACACCAACATTAATTAAATTGTGAATCATCTCTATCTTAGTTGCTATTCTAGCTTCTTTTGCTGCTTCTTTTGCTGCTTTTTCCGCGGCCTTTTCTTCTGCCGTCTCTATCTCTGATATTCTATCTTTTATTGCCTTCTCTCTCGCTTCATATAAGCGTAAAAAGTCCTTATCACTACTTAGACGCTCCCAGTCCTCTATTGCCTTTTTCAAAACTGGATCTTTTTCCATCGCGATTCCCTCCAGGATTGTAGTTAATTTCTCATCTTCATAAGCAGGAAATAATAATAGCCAACGTGCTAATATATCCTCCCATGGATCCATTCGATCTTCTTGCCATTCTCGAATTACTTTTGGAATCTCAAGAAAGTGCAATTGCATATTCTCTGAAATTATGTGTTTCGATTTTTTATTCATGACTACACCGACATTATGAAAGTCTTCTTCTCCTGGAAACAGAATGAAATCCACTATATTAATACATATGGTTGGTCTTAATTCTGTATACTTCATCCCCTGAGTCATTTGGGAATAATACATACCAGCCCAGTAGAACAAAGATCGCTCAATCATGTCTTTTTTGTCGCGAACCTGTATCTCTATATTTAATTTTATACCATTATTCAGAGTAGCTCGCAAATCTAAAATAGACAATTTATCATCCTTTTGCTCCCTTGGAAGATGCGGATCATCTAAATGCAAAGAAATGAATTCCTCATCTAAAGAGGATTGTAATACCGCATTAAGAAAACCAATGAGTATCTCCTCGTTTCCTTCTACTCCAAACAAGCGCTTGAAAGCAAAATCAACTCGTAAATTCACTAGATTTTTTTTCATAGATGTATTCATATTCTCTTCTACCCTTCTTTTAGTTAATTGGATATAAGAAAAAGATAGAATTAAAAACTCTATCTTTTTCAATCTGCCTATTTATGAAAATATCAACCTACTTTATGACTTTCACAATCTCTGAAATACAGGTTTAAATCCCGCTTGCATTGTATCATCCAGCCCCTTACCTTGCGTTGGGTTCCATGCAGCTATGATTACGTTATAGCCCAATCGCTTTAACTCTGTCGCAAAGTCTATAAGAGCTTTCCTTACTTTTTGATTCTCTACTAAATCGGCATCAAACGCTAAATAGACATTTTCTATACCCATATCCTTTAATACAGGCATAGCAATTCGCCAAGCATTTACACCAGGAATCGCAAGAACCGTTGTTCCTATTTCAGAAATCTCCTCTTTATTAAATCTCTCTGGAAGCAAATCAGCAATCAAATCGGCTTTCATGGATCCTTCTGTGATCATTACTGATTTAGTTTGATGCAATGTGCCAGAATTCCAATGTTTTAAATGAGAACTCGGTACCGCTACATGTACAGGAAGTGGATTTTCACTACCACCTGCACCAGTCCCTTGATTTTTATTTGCTGATGAGAGCCACAGATACTTTTGCCCTTTATGAATCTTTACAACAATTTGTCCCTCTTGAAATGGAATCTCTACCTTTTTGCTCACTTCTAGTTCGCCTTCAAAGATACAATCACCATTTTTTGTTATCTTTACAACATTAGGCTGCTCGATTAATTCCGCTTGAACTCCAGTAGGTGCCGATTTCACATGAACGGAGTTTTTCACTTCATCCACACGAACCTGCCATCCAACAATTTGATTGTACTGGTTTCGAAAAGGAATCAATATACCAGGAGATCCTGACATCAAACAAAGAGAAAGTTGACCTTTCCTCAGCTCATAAAAGCCCGGAACCCCCTGCCAACAGTTTTTATTCCCCATCTTTTTAAATAGCTTCTCCCAAACAGTCGTATATGTATTATCCTCCTCTAACACAATTTGTTGTTTTAAGAAAGATCGATATTGACATACTTGTATTTGTTCCTCGCTCATTTTTCTATCTCGTAATAAATGTGTATGATGATGCTCCTGCAATGGTATGAAATCCATTAACTTCCGATTAAACACATCTAATTCCTCATTGCTTTTCTTATCATGAATCTGAACTTCATCCGCCTCGGGCAATTGATACTTATCTTTTCCATTTATGTAATGAATGTAGCTTGGATTTCCCGTATTTTTCCCATAAATCCATTTACTTTCTACACGTGTACATGCTACCTTCTCTTGCGAAATATGCAGCATACAATTGCCTGTATCATAACAAATTGGACAAGGTATACGGTAAAACTCCCACCAGCTGCCTCTCGGATAAGCACTTGTTAAACGAAACTGTCCTTTTTGAATGTTATAATTCATTTTTCCCCACTCCTTGTATACTTTTTATTATATATGGGACTATTACTTCCAATAAACTTTTTATAATTACATTAGGATATTACGTATAATCACCTAATGAATATACAAAAGGATACGTATTACAAACTAATTAATCATTTCTATGTTCTTGATCTTGCCAATCCGATTCTACGTATGCTTCAAATGCTATATCAAACATCTCGTGATTTGTAAACCAATACTTTTTGATTCCCTTCGTATCTAACTTAATTGCTGTATTAAAGTACACAGGCACTTTCGCTTGATAAGATATTCCATCAAATTTTCCACCTGTTTTTCATAATAAGCCAACATTTGTGTAGCTCTCTTGAATTCTTTGTTAATCTTACGTTCCATACGTGCCTTTGTTGCCCCCGATAAAATAAAAGACAGAAATTCATAGTAATCTTTCACTACGGATTTCTGTCATTCCCTCTGTCTGCATATTTCCATATGGTTCTGTAAATTATTCATTACGATACACTGACACCTGTTAAAGAGAATAACTCCTCTTTTATCGGATTAAGTGCTTGTAATGCACGTAAACTTTGAATAGGATCATCCGGATGTGTAGAATAAAATAATGATAATTCATAACTGATTATCATTATTAAATCCCCCTAAATAATTTTTTTTGCCCAATGTAATAATGAGTTCTCCAATCAAACAGAGTTAGAAACAACACAAAAAGAGCTTCTTCAAGTCGATTAAAAATGTGTATAGCAAAATAAACTATATATACACTAATCAGCTCAAAGAAGCCCTTTCAGAATTGAAACAAGACGAAACTTGCTTCTACAGCTCAACCACAACTTATAAAGTGTGAGAGTAAACAGAATCAAATAAACAATAAATACAATTACATATTAATGAATTCACACAAAAATTTCAACAACTTTATATTTTCTTGAGATTTTTCGCTCTATTCTACTTTCCAATGAATATTTTTGTACAACCATATGATTCTACCGTGTTAAATTGCAATTCTAGATCTTGCATATCCCACTATCATCCCCTGATATTATTTAAAAGTTATCATTGTTTTATATATTCTATATCAGACTAATTCTTAGATGGATACAAGGTATAATTCCAATAATTTTTCACAGCATTTCCCTACATCATCTAAAAGCATCGACTTTTTAAACAGATAAGTAAGACATTTATTTTCGTTTGTTTTGTTAGAGGAAAACAAACGAAAATAAATAGATTAATTTTTTTTCAAATGCACAATCTTTATTTTTTTTAAATAATCTACGATAATCGTAAAGATAAATTTTCCAAATGCAAGTGGTATATAAATGAGCCATAACTTTAATATTTCCTTTTTTCTCTGTGATCAGAATCCCTCATTAAAACCAACCCTACCCTTTACGTACAAATAATCCCCTTTAACTTACAATAAAAATAAATAATACCATAACTTGATATTCTTTATATTTTTAAAATTTAAAAATATATTATTCTTATCTTTCCTTAACAACAAATAAGACGCCACCCCGATTATGGCAACGCCTACGATAATTCCTATACACTTAATCAAAATCATTTATCCTAACATCATTTATTTCTTTGCTTCCATACCCCATTCTCTTTACGATAAGTATTCTTCCCATTCATGAATCCAGCTGTATTACCAGGGATGCTATATTTCTTATTCTTGGCCTTCTTCCTCATCCTCTTTTCTTCTTGAACAGCTTGCAAATCCACCTTCCATTGTTTCAACAAATCCTTTTTACGTCGCATCGAATTTGTACCCCTTAGATTGAAATATTAATCTATAAATCACATTATACATATTTAAATATGCTTTTCAATAAAAAAAGAGCACCAATAGCAAGGGTGCTCTCAATGTGAATTGGGGTTTATCCTGAGCATTGAATAGGACACGAAGAACTCGTCCTATTACATAATATGCTTGTCCTTATCATAATGTGCAATAAAAAAAGCACCCTCGCCCAGGCGCCAAAAGATACATATACTTTGAGGTAACTAACACGTTAGAAAAGACCTTTCCATATCATTGTATGATTATCGATTATCTTTATACCTAGATGGCTCATTAAATACGTTTAGTGTATAATTTCTATTGATTTAGCCATGCATAATTCCATCCAATTCATGGTTAGTATTCTAAATAGACCAACGATGTATTATAATCCTTTATATACCCAAGGAGGTTTACCATGCTTAATTTTCATAAAACATTCCCCATCTTAGGATTCTTTTGGTTTTTATACGGTTTTATTGGTCTCATCTTTTTATTACTATTCCTTAGCGTGTAAAAACAACTCATATAAAAATTTTGATAAAGTTAATTGTCCCTCCATAAAGGGATCCCTCTTATTTCTGAATTTTTCTTTTTATATGTACATAAGGTACGCGAAATATCACTATCTCATTAATGAATAATTTGTGTTTCTTGTTGGCTATCTTCTCTTTTACTGCTTCATCAATATATTGCTCTTTCTATCTGCTCTACTAAGTATCCATAAACATCAAAATCAGCTCTTGGTATAGATTTCTTGCCTTTTGGTTGATGAGACATCCTTACATAAAACTGAATAACTGATAGTAATACTACGAATACTGATTTATCCTTGCTAAACTCAATAAGGAAGAAACATATTGCCCCATCTTCTCCGCTTTCTCCAAGTAATCTAATTGATGCTGCGCTATGTTATTTAAATCAAAACGTGTGTCTTTCTCTGTAGACTTCGCTTCAAACACTATAGCTCGTCCTTTATACACGCCATCATAGTCTACTTTACTCTTAGCTTCATAGTAACACTTAGCACACGGACACCTTTACTTTTTAACACCTTCACAGGAGTCGGACGCTTGTTTATAAGCGCCACTCCACCTCTTTGATACATTTCGTTTGCTAGATTGATAATTATTTCAAATGCCATTCCACGATTTCCTAATCCCATTGTTATTCCTCTCTCTCAATGTTGAGATACATGTACCTCAAACTTAGTATCAATATCTATTGAATTCTTGTATTCGCTTAGTATTTTATAACTGGGAGCTCTATTAAAACATTGCCAGAATGTTTGTTTTGCCTTAAGTCTAGCAATATCAATAGTTTTATCAAAATTATTAGGAAGATAAGAATATTGATATTGTGGTGGAATTATTGGCCGTATATCTTTTTCCATGCCATCTCGTATTTTTTGAATGCAGGCAAGCAGCTCATTCTTTACTATTTTCTCAATGTTCTCTATCGAAGGATATGCAACAATTAATTTTATTTTGCTACTAGCTATAAATAACTCACCTAAATAGTTATTTATAAGATATTTAAACTCATTGATAATATCGAGTGCAATTTCTTTTTGGGGTTGTCTTAACGAGGATCTATAATAAAAATTTTGATAATAATTATACAAATTATACCTGTTACTCATACAAACACTTCCTTATTATACATTTTGATTCCATTTTACGTAGAAGCTGAATTTCCGTGAATGTTTTCGAAAACATGTAGCCTCCCCCTTAATAAAACTCAATATTCCGTCAATAATGTAGACACATGGTTATCTTTCTCCGATTCCTTATATAAGCAGTTAGCTTTTGCTAGCTGCTCTTTATTTGTACAAGGTACTCAATTGACTGGCGCACATATAATATCCTGAGTTCCTTTCTTTATAAAATAGTCGTTATAAAATGGGTCTCGTTACGAGAGCACTTTACTAAGTGCTCTTTTTATGTTCCAACTTAATGAAATTTTTGTTTAGTTTTCTTCCTCTTCTTCATCACAAATACATTCATCAACATACTCTCTATAAATAATGCACCAATTACCTTCCATTTCTATATACCCTTTCTCTCAAATAACTATTTTGTTAACTTTTTTGATACATTCATGTGTTATCTTCAGTACGTTCTATTCTTTTCATAACCTTGTGGGTTATACCAACACAAGGAGCTCTAGATCCCTAAATCTAGAGCTCCTTCGTTTAAATATTTCACTCAAACATGTATAGACAACTATATATTTAGGTGTTAAAATATTATTGTGATTCCCATATGGTTTCACATACGACTTTTTTCTTCGATTATGGGGTTCTTACGTAATGTAAGGACCATTTTTTTTATTCAAATAAGGACTTTTTTTAAAGTTTATATGTACATATTTTTCAGTATATAATTAAATTATCAATATATCAGGGACAATAATGATTTTGTTATATATTTGTTTCGGAATGAGTGCATTTTTTAGCTTAATAAAGGAATTTGGAGAGCCACAGATAAACCGGTTCCTGGATTTAGTTGATCCTTTAATTTTGCTTGGAGCTTTATTCCTAGTGGATAACATCTTCATCTCCTTTTAATAACTGTTTTAGTTCCTCTTAACTCTCTTCAAATAAGTCGCATTCATTAGTAGACTTAACTATATTTCTCTGATTCCATTTTTCTATTAACCTATCTTATTCGCTCATATCGTATCCTAGATAATTTACTGTACTCCCTTACGACCTACGAATGGCTTCGTAGCAGCTTCATCCTTTTTTAACCCTTGAGTAAAAAGTAACGTTCTTAATCCCGTTCTTTCTTGCTAATTTCAAATGCACTGCGTACCCTTTTCCCTTCTTTGCTGTTTCATATAAATTCATACCATATTTGACCAGTTTGAAGAAGGCCGACTGGCTTATTTCATTCCATTCAGCTAGTGTTATCATTCTAGAATTAATGCCACTTTTTCTCTTTACATGTTAAAAAAATATTTGGATGATAGTCCAAATACATATTATTAATATTAAGCTGGTTCACGTCAGGAGAAGGTATCTTAGGTTGTCATATTATTTTCCTTCGACATAATATGACAATATACGAATTGACAATTTGTTATTATTATCTAGAAATCTTACATTTATCTACAAATTATTATTGTATTTTTAATTTTTTAAATGTAAAATATTTCAATGTAAATACATACCATTTAGGGGGATGAAGAAATTTATGAAAAAATTATTAGCTTCAGCAACAGCGGTAACACTATTAACAGTGGGGTACAGTTCTGCTGCATTTGCAGAAAAAAATCCAAACGACAAGAATTGCAGTCACTTTAAAAACAAACAAGAAGTTATGGAATTTTGGCACAGCAATGGATACAGCGCAACTAATGATCCTCATGACTTAGATCGTGACAATGACGGCTTACCTTGTGAAGTGAAAAAAGGAGACTACGATCAATTTTTAGCTAGCAAACAAACTACTAAAAAAGATGAAAACA
>NZ_JAKUDW010000038.1:0-50466 GCF_022662595.1 Bacillus cereus group sp. BfR-BA-01524
GGGTCAGCAGAGTTTGTTCGATATGGAACAGAAAAGGCTGAGATTGAAGGGCTGTTTTATGTTGAAGATGAGAAGCATCCATGTATTGAAAAGGCAGAAGAGTTAGATATAGAAATAGAAGATGGCATGATTATTTTGAAGCGTGATATTGCTGCGAACGGGAAGAGTGTATGTCGTGTAAATGGGAAGCTTGTTACACTTAGCATATTAAAAGAAATTGGGAAAACACTTGTTGATATTCATGGACAGCATGAAACGCAAGATTTAATGAATGAAGAACGACATCTGTTTATGCTTGATCACTTTGATGGGGATCGAATCGTTAAACAACTAGACATATATCAAAATGTATACGCTGACTATGAAAAATTAAAAAAACAATTGAAATCGTTAAGTGAAAATGAACAACAAATGGCACATCGCTTAGATTTAATTCAATTTCAGCATGAAGAAATTCGCAAAGCTGATTTAAAGATGGATGAAGAAAATGAATTAACTGAGGAACGATTGCAAATTTCTAATTTTGAAAAGATTTATAAAGCATTAGGTGATGCATATCGTTCGTTAAGTGCTGACGGACAAGGATTAGATAATGTAAGAAGCGCAATGGGACAAATGGAAAGTATTACACATTTAGATGAAATGTATCAAGAGAATCATGATTCAATTGCAAATAGCTATTACTTGTTAGAAGAGGTTGCATATCAACTGAGAGAAAAGCTCGATATGATGGAATATGATCCAAATCGTTTAGATGAAATCGAAACACGTTTGAATGAAATTCGTATGCTGAAGAGAAAATATGGAAATACTGTAGAAGAGATTTTAGCGTATGCTGATAAAATTGAACAGGAAATTTTTACGATTGAAAATAAAGACGTTCATATTGAAACGACGAAGAAACAGTTGAAGGAATTAGAAAGTGTTATTCTGAAAGAAGCAACGTTGTTAAGTAATATGCGTCATGAGCTTGCAGAACATCTTACAAATGCAATTCATCAGGAATTAAAAGAATTATATATGGAAAAAACGAAATTTGAAGTGAGAATTATGAAGAGAGAAGGAAATGCAGAAGAGCCCCTTGTGGAAGGTGCACCGGTAAGACTTACGGCGGATGGTTACGATCATGTGGAATTTTATATTTCAACGAACCCAGGAGAGCCGTTAAAACCACTTTCAAAGGTTGCTTCTGGCGGAGAGTTATCTCGTATCATTTTAGCTTTAAAAAGCATTTTTTCTAAGCATCAAGGGGTTGCATCTGTTATTTTTGATGAAGTGGATACGGGTGTAAGTGGCCGGGTCGCACAGGCTATTGCGGAAAAAATTTATCGAGTATCAGTAAACTCGCAAGTACTTTGTATTACGCACTTACCTCAAGTAGCTTCAATGGCGGATTCGCATTTATTTATTCGAAAACAAGTAGCGAATGATCGGACAATTACATCAGTTACTGTTTTAACTATGGAGGATAAAGTAACAGAAATAGCTCGAATGATTTCTGGTGTGGAAATTACAGATTTAACGACAGAGCATGCGAAAGAATTACTTACGCAAGCGCATCATTTTAAACAGACAGCAGAGGCTATCCAGTAATGGATAGCTTTTTTTCTCAAATGACGATTTCTTAATTCTTCCGGTTATAAATAAAGCACTGCAAGGAGAGATTAAAAAGTGAAGCCAAAAGGCTGAATGTGGGGTAGGAGCGAGGAGAGTGAACAAGTTGAAATTAGAAAAATTTCGAAAAATAATAGGTCTTTGTCTCCTTGTTTCTTTAGTTTTTATTGGATGTTTTAAACCGCTTCGAACGTTTATTTCATCACCGAAACAACTTGTTGTTTTTGAGGGACAACAATCAGAAATATCATCATTACCAGTTTTCAAAGCTTCATCCACAAATCGTCATGTGTTTACAGTGAGTTCGAATGAACAAAAACAAGGACTTATGGTAAATTCTCATCAAAATGGTGAAGCTGATATGGTATTTCAGCTTGCTGGTTTTCCAGTGAAAAAAGTAAATGTGAAAGTGTTAAAAGATTTTAAGGTGATTCCAGGTGGACAATCAATTGGTGTGAAATTAAATACAAAAGGTGTACTTGTTGTAGGCCATCATTTAATTCAAACTGAAAAAGGTAAAATATCTCCTGGTGAAACAGCAGGTGTACAAATTGGAGATATGATTACTGAAATTAATGGTAAAACAATTGAAAGAATGAGTGATGTAGCACCGTTTATTCATAATAGTGGAGAAACAGGTGAACCGCTTAATCTTGTATTGTTAAGAGATGGAAAATATATTCGCACGAAACTAACGCCACAAAAAGACAACGGTGAGTCGTCTTATCGAATTGGCTTGTATATTCGTGATTCGGCAGCTGGAATTGGAACAATGACATTTGTTCATCCGGATTCTATGAAATACGGGGCGCTTGGTCATGTTATTTCTGATAATGATACAAAAAAGCCGATTCAAGTCGAAGATGGACAAATTATGCGCTCGACAGTTACATCAATTGAAAGAGGTAGTCATGGGAATCCAGGGGAGAAATTAGCAAGATTCTCACCAGATCGTGAAGTGATTGGCAATATTACAATTAATAGTCCATATGGTATTTTTGGAAAATTAAATACAAATATGAAAAACGGTATAATGGATAAAGCAATGCCTATCGCATTATCTCATCAAGTAAAAGAAGGGCCGGCAAAAATATTAACAGTTATTGATCAAGATAAAGTAGAAGCGTTTGATATTGAAGTTGTTAGTACAGTGCAGCAAAAATTTCCAGCCACAAAGGGTATGGTCATAAAAGTAACAGATAAGCGCCTATTAGCGAAAACGGGCGGTATCGTACAAGGAATGAGTGGAAGTCCAATTGTACAAAATGGAAAAGTGATTGGTGCTGTTACACATGTATTTGTAAATGATCCAACATCAGGATATGGTGTTCATATTGAATGGATGTTACATCAAGCTGGAATTAATATTTATGATCAAGAGAAAAAAGCGAGCTAATACATATTAGCTCGTTTTTTCTGTTGAAAAATTCGTTGAAATTTTGTAAAAGCTCCGCAAGAGGTGTTTTTTGTTGTAAAATAAAAGAAAAGGGTTGAACGTTTCGTTGTATTTCTATGATGGAATGTGTTGCGAAAGGGAATAAATGAACGATAAACATATTTTTTTGTGATTTTATCGGAAAGTAAGAAACTTTAAAAGGGAATTTTCACACAATTGTCGAACAATTCATGTAGCCTAGAAGGATACACATGTCGGAGAATCGATTCGGTAAGGGAGGAAAAGCTGTGGAGAAAATTAAAGTATGTCTTGTGGATGATAATAAAGAACTAGTATCAATGTTAGAGAGCTATGTAGCCGCTCAAGATGATATGGAAGTAATCGGTATTGCTTATAATGGTCAAGAGTGTTTAAACTTATTAACAGATAAGCAACCTGATGTACTCGTTTTAGACATTATTATGCCACATTTAGATGGGTTAGCTGTATTGGAAAAAATGCGACATATTGAAAGGTTAAGACAGCCTAGCGTAATTATGTTGACAGCATTCGGGCAAGAAGATGTGACGAAAAAAGCAGTTGACTTAGGTGCCTCATATTTCATATTAAAACCATTTGATATGGAGAATTTAACGAGTCATATTCGTCAAGTGAGTGGTAAAGCAAACGCTATGATTAAACGTCCACTACCATCATTCCGATCAGCAACAACAGTAGATGGAAAACCGAAAAACTTAGATGCGAGTATTACGAGTATCATTCATGAAATTGGTGTACCCGCTCATATTAAAGGATATATGTATTTACGAGAAGCAATCTCCATGGTATACAACGATATCGAATTATTAGGATCGATTACGAAAGTATTGTATCCAGATATCGCAAAGAAATATAATACCACAGCAAGCCGTGTGGAGCGCGCAATTCGTCACGCGATTGAAGTAGCTTGGAGCCGTGGGAATATTGATTCTATTTCGTCCTTATTCGGTTATACAGTATCCATGTCAAAAGCAAAACCTACGAACTCTGAGTTCATCGCAATGGTTGCGGATAAGCTGAGACTTGAACATAAAGCTAGCTGAGAGTAAAGATAGTAAGGGTTTACTCTTTAGCTAAGCCGACAAATTCTTGAAATCTATACTTAATATCAATTTTAAAACCAATAAACTTTTCACTCAATGACCAATGAATTTTATGATTCGTTGGTCTTTTTATTTTGTTGAGAAAAAGAGATTATTTCATACCATGGAAAATAAAACCTATTTTTAGTAATATTACATATAAGTGAGTTTTTTATAAGGTAATTAAATAGGTATAGATAGGGAGAAGGGGAATGAAAAATAAAATTTTAACTTGGTTAGGAATAGTAGCGGCTATGGGAGTTCTTGCTGTAGCAGTTACATTTGGAATGTTAGAACTTGCCGATAATCCAGCAGATAAAGAGGTGAGTGCTCAAATAGACAAAAAAGAAGACCAAACGATAGTAGGTAGAGAGGTAGATGGAGTCTTTGTTGATGTGTATGTTACTGAAAATTCTACTGAAAGCGAAGTCATTACAGCAATGCATCACATGACTCATCAAAAAGTGGTGGCAGAACGAAAATCGGGCTCTATCCCAATGGTTCAAAATAATGCTAAAAAGTTAAAAGAAATCATAAATAAGAGTAGCTTTGCGAAGAAAAATGAGCTATTAGCAATTGCTGATAGATGGGTGAAAAAAGATTTTAGTAAAATTGTAGAAGATCACAATTATTTCTCGGATGCTCAAGAAGATAGCGTTTGTAAAGCAACTAGAGCAATGGATGCGTTAGAAGAGCAACATTATATTTTAACTACATTCGGGGAGGAAAAGGCGAAAGAACTATACGAATCAGGGGATGCTCCGCACGTTCAATAAAAAATAATATAAAGGCTTTCTAGTTTTGTATTATCGTGTTTTAAGGATGCAATGGGACTTATAAATAAATAGTCTGCTTTCTTTATGACTTGTAACAAAAAAGAAAAGGTATGATTCATTATTAAATGATGAAGGAACGGCTAAATTGCACCGAAGTACATCTATTAAAGAATTTTAGTAGGGAAAGTATCCATGGTATAATGGAGGGAAATAAAAAGCCCTGCAAAACAGGACTGTATTATTCTTCGTCTTTATTTTGTTTTTCTAATTCAACTAGCTTTTGAATTAAAATGTGCTGCGGCATATGCATGAGTTGTTCAAGTGGAACACCTAGTGCTTTTGATAAGCGGACTGCAGTATCTGGAGAAATTTGTAATGGTCTCATAGAAGTACCTCCTTTTTCGTATAGTATAGCATAAGATTGGGGGAGTGAGGATGACTCTTATATTTGCACATCGTGGTGCGGCTGGAACGTACCCAGAAAATACAATGATTTCGTTTGAAGCGGCTGAGTCTTCTAGAGCGGATGGAATTGAACTTGATGTTCAATTAACGAAAGATGGAAAAGTTGTCGTCATTCATGATGAAACGGTGGACCGGACAACAAATGGAAAAGGTGCGGTTCGGAATTATGTATATGAGGATTTATGTAAGTTAGATGCAAGTTATAAATTTAGTGATAAAGTAGGTTTTTGCAAAATACCACTTTTAGAAGAGGTATTAGAATGGCTTGAACGAACGAGTTTGCTACTTAATATTGAACTTAAAAATAATAAAATTCCATACAGAGGTTTAGAGGAAGAAGTAATAACGCTTGTACGGAAATTTAGTTTAGAGGATCGCGTTGTATTTTCTTCGTTTAATCACTACAGTATGAAACGGTGCCATATGATGGCTCCTGATATTCAAACAGCTATTTTATATCGCGAAGGTTTGCATAGTCCGTGGGCATACGCGAAAAAAATGGGAGCTACAGCAGTACATCCGAATTATCGTTATCTTCAAGATGCTATTGCTGAACTAACGATGGAAAGTGGTGTAGAGGTTCGCCCTTATACAATTAATGAAGAAACGCTTATGCGTAAATATTTTGATATGAATATATCGGCGATTATTACTGATTACCCTGAAACGGCAAGAATGTTATTGCCGATAAAAAAATGAGACCGCGTGTAACGGTCTCATTTTTTTATTTATAAATAGTGGGGCCTTCCTATCTTCTGAAGCGAGCTTGTACTTTATTTCGTTTGCGATCTCGGTGTACGACGAAGCCACCAAAGATATAAAACCCGAGCCCGAAGCAGAGAGCGCCGATTAAAAATTGTAACCACAGTATAGAGATTGGTGGAAATAGAATCCCGAATACAGTATCTCTCATTAACTTTATACCAAACACAGCTAATGAAATAGGGATGAGTGCTAATAGTAGAGCAACGTAACGCTGCATACATAACGCTCCTTTTCAGATTATTTCGTATATTTTAATGATGTTATATGGAAAGGTGGTTTGTCAAGAGGTTGCTGAACGAGTAAGATAAAGGTGTGAAAAAATTTGCAGAGCTACTTCGAGAGGAAGTGTAATATATGAAACAAAAAGTATTAATTGTTGGTGCAGGTGAAGGCGGGAGCGCACTGCTGAATCTGTTACAAAGTTCGAATATATTTCAAATTATAGGGATTATTGATATAAATCCGGTGGCAAAAGGATTACAAATTGCTAAGGAATATGGGATTGCAATTGGAGAAAGTGTAACCCCATTTCTTTCTATGCATATCGATGTAATATTTGATATGACGGGTGAAGATGATTTACATAAAGTTTTATTGGAAAAAAAGAAAAAAGACACTCTTCTTATACCAGGTGATATTGCAAAAATTGTTACAGGATTAGCGCATGAGAAGGAAGGATTAATTGGGCGGTTAGAGGAACAAACGCAACAGGGAGAATTAATTTTAAATTCTACACATGACGGCATGATCGTAATTGATCGAGAGGGACAAGTTCGTCTTTTTAATAAAAGTGCAGAGCGTATTATCGGATATAAAAAAGAAGAGGCGATAGGAAAATATATTTTAGAAGTCATTCCGACTAGTAAATTACTTCGCATTATACGTACGAAACAAATAGAAGTAAATTATGAACTAACATTAGAGAATGGAAAGAAAATTATTACAACACGTATTCCAATATTAAAAGAAGGCGGAGAGGTACAAGGGGCATTTGCAATTTTTAAAGATATAACAGAAGTTGTAGATTTAGCGGAAGAAGTTACAGACTTAAAAGAAATTCAAACACTATTAGAGGCAATTATTAACTCATCTGAAGAAGCGATTTCGGTTGTGGATGAAAAAGGAAGAGGTTTAGTCATTAACCCGGCATATACGAAATTAACGGGTTTAACAGAAGAAGATATTATTGGGAAGCCTGCTACAACTGATATTGTAGAAGGCGAAAGTATGCATATGAAAGTACTTCGAACGCGTCGTGCAGTGCGCGGAATACATATGAAGATTGGACAAAAAAAGCGCGATGTAATTGTAAACGTAGCACCAGTTATTGTGGATGGAATATTGAAGGGAAGCGTCGGTGTTATCCGTGACGTGTCGGAAATTCAAAAGTTAACAAATGAATTGAATAGAGCAAGGCAAATTATTCGCACATTAGAAGCAAAATATTCATTTGATGATATTGTCGGAAATTCAGATGAAACAACGGCAGCTATCGAACAGGCGAAGCTAGGAGCGAATACACCAGCAACAGTACTGTTACGCGGTGAATCTGGTACTGGTAAAGAATTGTTTGCACATGCAATCCATAATGGAAGTAATCGAAAATATAATAAGTTCGTCCGTGTAAACTGTGCGGCCATTTCGGAGACGTTGTTAGAAAGTGAATTATTTGGTTATGAGGAAGGGGCGTTTTCTGGAGCGAAAAGAGGCGGGAAACGTGGGTTCTTTGAGGAAGCGAATAACGGTAGTATTTTTTTAGATGAAATAGGGGAGTTATCTGCAAATACACAAGCGAAACTCCTTCGTGTATTGCAGGAAAAAGAAATTGTAAAAGTTGGTGGAACGAAAGCGATACCCATTAATGTTCGAGTAATTGCAGCGACACATGTGAATTTAGAAAAGGCTATTCTAGAAGGGAAGTTTAGGGAGGATTTATATTATCGATTAAATAAAATTCCAATTCAAATTCCATCTCTTCGTCAACGTAAAGGAGATATACCGAAAATTGCGGACAGGTTGATTCAAAAAATTAATCAAGATTATGGTCGTAATGTAGAAGGGCTCACTGATTCAGCTATTTTATATTTACAATCATACGAATGGCCAGGAAATGTGAGAGAACTTGAAAATATTTTAGGACGAGCGATTATTTTTATGAATTATAACGAGATCTATATTGATGTACAACATTTACCGCCATTACATAATGAAGAGCAGGTGGAGTCAAAGCAATCTCATTTATTACCTGAATTAGAAGAAAAGCCACTTGAACATTTAGTAACAGAGTTTGAAGGGAATATTATTCATGAATATTTGGAGAGATTTGATGGGAATAAAACACAAACTGCAAAAGCGTTAGGAATTTCCGTTCGAAATTTATATTATAAGCTAGAAAAGTATGACCATGCAAAAAGTAGCATGCAATAAATTGCGTACCGTGCAATTTATTGCATGGTATACAAAAAGTGACAAAATAAGACAGAATCTTTTGTTATTTTCCAAAGTATTGATTTTACTGCATTTTGAATGCGTTTTCATTATTGGTAAGACCACTTTTGAAAGTTGGCACGGTATTTGCTTTATAAATAGACGAGGGACGACGGAAAGGGTTGATTACAAAATATGAAGTTAGAATACTTAATTGATCAAGCAGCGGGACAGCCTAAAAAAACTGTAGCTGTAGCAGTAGCTGAAGATCATGAAGTAATTGAAGCTGTAGCGAAAGCAATTAAATTACAGCTAGCTCAATTTCGTCTATATGGAAATCAAGAAAAAATAATGGGGATGCTACAAGAACATGGTTTACAAACTTCAGAACATGTTGAAGTGATTGCAGCAATGTCTAATGCAGAGGCTGCAGAACTTTCTGTTAAAGCTGTGAGAAATGGTGAGGCAGACGTGCTTATGAAGGGTAACATCCCAACAGCGAATATTTTGAAGGCTGTGTTAAACAAAGAGTGGGGCCTACGTAAAGGTAGCGTACTTTCACATGTAGCAGCATTTGAAGTTCCAAATTATGATCGTCTTATTTTCGTTACAGATGCAGCGATGAACATCGCACCTGATGTAACACAAAAAGCTGCTATTATACAAAATACTGTAGAAGTTGCCCGGGCAATAGGAATCGACTTGCCAAAAGTGGCACCAATTGCAGCAGTAGAAGTTGTGAATCCAGCGATGCAGGCGACAATTGATGCAGCGATGTTAACACAAATGAATCGCCGCGGACAAATTAAAGATTGTATCGTTGATGGACCACTTGCTTTAGATAATGCAGTATCACAAATTGCAGCAGAGCATAAAGGCATAGTAAGTGATGTAGCAGGTAAGGCAGACATTTTACTCGTCCCAACGATTGAAGCTGGAAATGTGCTATATAAATCACTCGTATACTTTGCGGATGCAAAAGTAGGAGCAATGATTGCTGGCGCAAAAGCACCGATTGTTTTAACATCTCGTGCTGATTCAGCAGAAACAAAAGTATATTCATTAGCATTGGCAGTTGCGACTGCTTCAAAATAAACCAAAAAGGGTAAAACATTAGGGGGAAACGACAATGACATTAGAAATCTTCGAATACTTAGAAAAATATGATTATGAGCAAGTAGTATTTTGTCAAGATAAAGAATCTGGTTTAAAAGCAATTATTGCAATTCATGATACAACACTTGGACCGGCTCTTGGTGGAACAAGAATGTGGACATATGATTCTGAAGAAGCGGCGATTGAAGATGCATTGCGTCTTGCAAAAGGGATGACATACAAAAACGCAGCAGCTGGTTTAAACTTAGGTGGTGCGAAAACAGTAATTATCGGTGATCCTCGTAAAGATAAGAGCGAAGCAATGTTCCGTGCACTAGGACGTTATATCCAAGGACTAAACGGACGATACATTACAGCTGAAGATGTTGGTACAACAGTAGATGATATGGATATTATCCACGAAGAAACTGACTTTGTAACAGGTATCTCACCATCATTCGGTTCTTCTGGTAACCCATCTCCAGTAACTGCATACGGTGTTTACCGTGGTATGAAAGCAGCTGCAAAAGAAGCTTTCGGTACTGACAATTTAGAAGGAAAAGTAATTGCTGTTCAAGGCGTTGGTAACGTAGCATATCACCTATGCAAACATTTACACGCTGAAGGAGCAAAATTAATCGTTACAGATATTAATAAAGAAGCTGTGCAACGTGCTGTAGAAGAATTCGGTGCATCAGCAGTTGAACCAAATGAAATTTACGGTGTTGAATGCGATATTTACGCACCATGTGCATTAGGCGCAACAGTTAATGATGAAACTATTCCACAACTTAAAGCAAAAGTAATCGCAGGTTCTGCAAATAACCAATTAAAAGAAGATCGTCACGGTGACATCATTCATGAAATGGGTATTGTATACGCACCAGATTATGTAATTAATGCAGGTGGCGTAATTAACGTAGCAGACGAATTATATGGATACAATAGAGAACGTGCACTAAAACGTGTTGAGTCTATTTATGACACGATTGCAAAAGTAATCGAAATTTCAAAACGCGATGGCATAGCAACTTATGTAGCGGCAGATCGTCTAGCTGAAGAGCGCATTGCAAGCTTGAAAAATTCTCGTAGCACTTACTTACGCAACGGTCACGATATTATTAGCCGTCGCTAATCATTCATATATAACTTTTACAAAAGGTGTGGTTACCTCTTATGAGGTTTCCACTTCCTTTTGAATTTATTAGTGGAGGTAGCAACATTGTCTGTAAATCGAATTCTTGTTATTAACCCAGGTAGTACATCCACAAAAATTGGTGTTTTTGATAATGAAAGACCCGTTCTAGAAGAAACGATTCGTCATGACGTAGAACAGATTGGAAAATATAAGCGAATTATCGACCAATATGAGTTTCGAAAAGAAACGATTTTAGAAGTTCTACATTCTCATGGTATTAACATTTCAAAATTAAACGCTGTTTGTGGACGTGGTGGATTACTTCGTCCAATCGAAGGCGGTACGTATACAGTAAATGATGCGATGTTAGAAGATTTAAAAAATGGCTTTAGCGGTCATCACGCTTCAAACCTTGGAGGCATTTTGGCATATGAAATTGCTTCTGGATTAAACATTCCTGCATTCATTGTAGATCCTGTCGTTGTAGATGAGATGGAGCCGGTTGCTCGTATAAGTGGCATTGCTGGTATGGAACGCAAAAGTATCTTCCATGCATTAAATCAAAAAGCAGTTGCTCGTAAAGTAGCTGAACAGTTAAATCACAAATACGAGGATTTAAATTTATTAGTTACACATATGGGTGGCGGTATTACAGTTGGTGCTCATAAAAAAGGAAGAGTAATCGATGTGAATAACGGTTTAAACGGAGAAGGACCATTTAGTCCAGAGCGCGCTGGTACAGTACCAGTAGGGCAACTAGTAGAAATGTGTTTCTCTGGTGAGTATTACCGTGATGAAATGATTAAAAAACTTGTCGGACAAGGTGGACTTGTAAGTTTAATCGGTACAAATGATGCGATTAAAGTAGAGCAAATGGTTGAAAAAGGTGATCCTGAAGCAACTCTTATTTATAAAGCAATGGCATATCAAGTTGCAAAAGAGATTGGCGGAGCTAGCGCTGTACTTCACGGGAAAATCGATGCAATCGTATTAACTGGTGGACTGGCATACAGTAAAATTCTTGTCGATGAAATTAAAGAGCGAGTGGACTGGATTGCAGATGTTATCGTACATCCAGGCGAAGATGAGTTAGAAGCGTTAGCAGAAGGAGCACTTCGTGTATTACGTGAAGAAGAAGCTCCAAAAGAATACGTTGTACGTGAAAAAGAAACGGTAGCTAGGGGTTGAGATAATGGCAAAAGAATATGATTTAGTCATCGTTGGCGGCGGTACTGGTGGATATGTTGCTGCAATTCGTGCATCACAATTAGGGTTAAAAACAGCACTAGTCGAAAAAGAAAATCTTGGTGGTACTTGTTTACACAAAGGATGTATTCCTAGTAAAGCTCTTTTACGTAGTGCGGAAGTATATGCAACTGCTAAAAAAAGCGAGGAGTTCGGAGTTATCGCAAGCAATGTAGAACTAAACTTTGCGAAAGTACAAGAACGTAAAGAGAAGATTGTAACGCAGCTTCATAAAGGCGTTCAACATTTAATGAAACAAGGTAAAATTGATGTGTTTGAAGGTATTGGCCGTATTCTTGGCCCGTCTATTTTCTCTCCTATGCCAGGGACAATTTCGGTTGAACTTGCAAGTGGAGAAGAGAATGAAATGTTAATTCCAAAAAATGTACTTGTTGCAACAGGTTCTCGTCCAAATTCATTACCGGGTTTAGAATTAGATGGAGAATACGTAATGTCTTCAGATCATGCCCTAAAAATGGAAACGCTTCCTAGTTCGATTATTATCGTTGGTGGCGGTGTAATCGGTATTGAGTGGGCATCTATGCTTGCTGACTTCGGTGTAGAAGTTACAGTATTAGAGTATGCGAAAACGATATTACCACTAGAAGATCAGGACGTTTCAAAAGAAATGCAACGTCTATTCAAGAAAAAAGGTATTAAAGTGGTAACTGGTGCAAAAGTATTACCAGAAACATTGGTAAAAGATAATGGAGTAACAATCCAAGCTGAACATAACGGTGAGAATAAAGAATTTAAAGCTGAAAAAATGCTTGTATCTGTAGGAAGACAAGCGAATACACAAAATATTGGCTTAGAGAACACAGATATCGTTGTGGAAAAAGGATACATTCAAACAAATGAGTTTTATCAAACGAAAGAATCGCATATTTACGCAATTGGAGATGTAATCGGTGGTTTGCAACTTGCTCACGTTGCTTCTCATGAAGGGATTGCTGCAGTAGAACATATTGCAGGGAAAGAAGTTACACCAATTGATTACTCTATGGTATCAAAATGCGTATATAGCAGTCCAGAAGTTGCTTCTGTCGGTTTAACAGAACAAGAAGCGAAAGAAAAAGGCTATAAGTTAAAAGTAGGTAAGTTCTCATTCCGCGCAATCGGAAAAGCACTTGTATACGGAGAATCAGATGGTTTCGTAAAACTTGTAGTTGATGAAGAGACAAATGACATTCTTGGTGTTCATATGATTGGACCACATGTAACAGATATGATTTCTGAAGCTGGTCTTGCAAGAGTACTTGATGCAACACCTTGGGAAGTAGCACATACAATTCATCCGCATCCATCATTATCTGAGGCGATTGGTGAAGCAGCACTTGCTGTAGATGGAAGAGCGTTACACGCATAAAAATGTGGATTTAGGAGGTTATGAAAAATGGCAGAAGTAAAAGAAAAGCGCCATGAAGAGCTTGGCTTAAGTGATGAGCAAGTATTAGAAATGTTCCGTACGATGTTACTTGCACGTAAAATCGACGAACGTATGTGGTTATTAAACCGTGCTGGAAAAATTCCATTCGTAATTTCTTGTCAAGGACAAGAGGCTGCACAAGTTGGAGCGGCGTTCGCTCTTGATAGAGAGAAAGATTATGCATTACCATACTACCGTGATATGGGTGTTGTACTAGCATTTGGTATGACAGCTAAAGAGCTTATGTTGTCTGCTTTCGCAAAAGCTGGAGATCCAAACTCTGGTGGTCGTCAAATGCCTGGTCACTTCGGTCAAAAGAAAAATCGTATTGTTACAGGTTCATCTCCAGTAACAACGCAAGTACCACATGCAGTTGGTATTGCACTAGCTGGAAAAATGGAGAAGAAAGATTTAGTAACGTTCGTTACATTTGGAGAAGGTTCTTCAAACCAAGGTGACTTCCATGAAGGGGCAAACTTTGCTGGTGTACACAAACTACCTGTTATTTTTATGTGTGAAAATAACAAATATGCAATCTCTATTCCGGTTGAAAAACAATTAGCATGTAAAAACGTATCAGATCGTGCAATTGGTTATGGTATGCCTGGATATACAATAGACGGAAACGATCCGCTTGCAGTATATAAAGCTGTAAAAGAAGCAGCAGATCGCGGTCGTCGTGGTGAAGGCCCAACTTTAATTGAAACAGTATCATATCGTTTAACAGCACATTCTAGTGACGATGATGATCGTGTTTATCGTGATAAAGAAGAAGTAGAAGAAGCAAAGAAAAAAGATTCAATTATAACATTCGCGGCTTATTTAAAAGAAGCTGGTGTGTTAACTGAGGAATCGGAAAAACAAATGTTAGACGAAATTATGCATATCGTAAATGAAGCAACAGAATATGCAGAAAATGCTCCGTATGCAGCACCTGAAGATGCATTGAAGCACGTATACGCAGAATAGGGGGGAACGTTTCATGGCTGTAATGTCTTATATTGATGCTATTACATTAGCAATGCGCGAAGAAATGGAACGCGATGAAAAAGTATTCGTTTTAGGAGAAGATGTTGGTAAAAAAGGTGGCGTATTTAAAGCGACACACGGTTTGTATGATCAATTTGGTGAAGATCGTGCGCTTGATGCACCGCTTGCAGAATCTGCAATTGCTGGGGTAGCAATTGGTGCAGCAATGTATGGTATGCGTCCAATCGCTGAAATGCAGTTTGCTGATTTCATCATGCCAGCAGTAAACCAAATTGTTTCTGAGGCAGCAAAAATTCGTTATCGTTCTAATAATGATTGGACTTGTCCAGTTACAATCCGTGCACCATTTGGTGGGGGTGTTCACGGTGCATTGTATCATTCACAATCTGTAGAAGCGATGTTTGCAAACCAACCAGGTTTAAAAATCGTTATCCCTTCTACACCATATGATGCAAAAGGCTTATTAAAAGCAGCCATTCGTGATGAAGATCCAGTATTATTCTTCGAACATAAACGTGCATATCGTTTAATTAAAGGTGAAGTGCCAGAGGATGACTACGTATTACCAATCGGAAAAGCAGATGTAAAACGTGAAGGTGATGATATTACAGTTATCACGTACGGATTATGTGTTCATTTTGCTCTTCAAGCAGCTGAAAAGTTAGCACAAGATGGCATCTCTGCACACATTCTTGATTTACGTACTGTATATCCATTAGATAAAGAAGCAATCATTGAAGCGGCTTCTAAAACAGGTAAAGTTCTTCTTGTAACAGAAGACAATAAAGAAGGAAGCATTATGAGTGAAGTGGCAGCAATTATTGCTGAAAACTGTCTATTTGATCTAGATGCGCCAATCGCACGTCTTGCAGGTCCAGACGTTCCAGCAATGCCATATGCACCAACAATGGAAAAATTCTTTATGGTAAATCCAGATAAAGTTGAAAAAGCAATGCGTGAACTTGCGGAATTTTAATCGGGGGGACTATACATGGCTGTAGAAAATATTACAATGCCTCAGCTCGGGGAGAGCGTTACAGAGGGCACAATTAGTAAATGGCTCGTTAATGTTGGCGATCACGTAAACAAGTATGATCCGCTTGCAGAAGTAATGACTGATAAAGTAAATGCTGAAGTACCATCTTCTTTCACTGGTATTGTGAAAGAGTTAATAGCTGGTGAAGGTGATACGTTAGCTGTAGGTGAAGTAGTTTGTGTGATTCAAGTAGAAGGCGCAGACGAAGTAGCAGCAACAGCTGTTGAGGAAAAAACGAAAGAAGAACCAAAGGCAGCAGCAATTACGCCTGAAAAAGCACCGAAAGTAAAACAACCAACTGATGGAAAGTCACGTTTTTCACCAGCTGTGTTAAAACTTGCGGGTGAGCATAACGTTGATTTAGATTTAGTAGAAGGTACGGGAGCAAATGGCCGTATCACTCGTAAAGATATTTTAAAGCTAGTGGAATCTGGAAATATTCCGCAAGCAGGTGCGAAAAAAGAGGAAGCTGTAGCGGCGGTAGTAGAAGCTCGCCCAGAAGCACCAAAAGCAGCACCAGTAGCGCAAAAAGTAGAAGCTGCGAAACCAGTTTCTGTACCTACAATGCCTGGAGATATCGAAATTCCAGTCACAGGTGTGCGTAAAGCAATCGCAGCAAACATGTTACGTAGTAAACATGAAGCACCACATGCTTGGATGATGATTGAAGTAGATGTGACAAACCTTGTGTCATACCGTAACTCAATTAAAGGTGACTTTAAGAAGCGTGAAGGCTTTAACTTAACGTTCTTTGCTTTCTTCGTAAAAGCAGTGGCACAAGCGTTAAAAGAGTATCCTCAAATTAATTCAATGTGGGCTGGCGATAAAATTGTTCAGAAGAAAGATATTAACCTTTCTATCGCTGTTGCAACAGAGGAAGAACTATTTGTACCAGTAATTAAGCAAGCGGACGAGAAAACAATTAAAGGTATCGCTCGTGAAATTACAGAACTTGCAGGAAAAGTACGCACGAAATCGTTAAAAGCAGACGAAATGCAAGGTGGAACATTTACAATTAATAACACAGGATCATTCGGTTCTGTTCAATCTATGGGTATTATTAATTACCCACAAGCGGCTATTTTACAAGTTGAATCAATTGTAAAACGCCCAGTAATTATGGATAACGGTATGTTCGGTGCTCGTGACATGGTTAACTTATGTTTATCACTTGATCACCGCGTACTTGATGGTTTAATTTGTGGTAAGTTCTTAGGACGTGTTAAAGAAATTTTGGAAAACATGTCAGAAAATAATACATCTGTATATTAATAAAAAGCTCGCTTATGCGAGCTTTTTATCATCTTATTTCTTCATCTACATCCTACTATATGTATAAATACCTTTCCCAGTAATCTTACAATAAACGATTATGTATTAGGAATTTACGAAAATACATTGCTGATATATGGTATATGGATATAAAATAAGAAAAGAATAATTTTTTTGGCAAATCTTACTGATGAAACTGTAGTATAATATATTGTATTGTATGAAAAAGAGAGTTATTCTATATAAGTGTTTTATAGATAATGTGTAATCAGTCGTCAAAACATGAAGAATGTTGACTCCTGGTTTTTTATTTTTGCCGTAACAATGTTTCAGGAGGATGTCATGAAAAGAAGTACCGAGTTTCTAAAAAGTTTAGATGTAAAATTAATTTTAATTTTGTGTGCACTATGTGTGACGAGTATAGCTGCTATATATAGCAGTCAGCAAACGGGACAGTATGGAGCTGCAAACTTTGCTATGAAACAAGGTGTTAACTACATAATTGGGGTTGTATTGTTACTTCTTGTTGCAAGCATTGATTTAGATCAGTTACAAAAATTATCTTGGCCGCTTTATATTGCCGGGTTTGCTTCACTTATTCTTTTGAAAGTATTACCACCATCAGGTTTTACACCTGAAAAATTAGGTGCAAAAAGATGGTTTGTTTTCCCAGTATTTGGACAAATTCAGCCGTCTGAGTTTTTCAAAATTGCATTGCTACTTGTAGTAGCGAGTATAGCAGTGAAACATAATGCACAGTATATGGCAAGGACATTCCAAACAGATTTAAAGCTAGTAGGTAAAATTATGCTAGTGTCACTGCCACCTATGGCGGTTGTATATAGTCAACCGGATACAGGTATGGTGTTCTTATATGCTGCTGCTATTGCATGTATTTTATTTATGTCAGGTATTCAAAAGAAATTGATAGCATTATGTACAGTTATTCCGTTGACCATACTATCTGCTTTAATATTTATTTTCTTTAAGTATCAAGATTTTTTCTATAATAATTTAGTTACTTTACTAAAACCTCACCAACAGTCGCGTATTGTAGGTTGGTTAAATCCATTTGAAAATGCAGATCAAGGTTATCAAACGCAGCAATCGATTTTAGCTGTAGGTAGTGGAGGAATGGAAGGTAAAGGGTTTGGGGGAGGAAGCGTCTATATCCCAGAGAAACATACTGACTTTATTTTCGCTACAATTGCCGAAGAAGGTGGATTTATAGTCGCGGCGTTAGTTGTGTTCTTGTTCCTATTACTACTATACCGAACAATTATTATTGGTTATTCCGCTGATAATATATTTGGTACATTATTATGCGCTGGATCAATCGGTATATTAACGGTTCAAATATTCCAAAACATTGGTATGATCGTTGGATTAATGCCTGTAAAAGGTATTGCATTACCTTTCTTATCGTATGGGGGAAGTTCCTTATTCTCGAATATGATTATGATGGGGCTCATACTATCGGTACGGAAAACGTATAAAAAATATATGTTTTCAGTTAAGTAAAAAAAGCTGGTTCGTTTTTAAACGAACCAGCTTTTTTACATATATGCTCATAAACGTTGCAAACTAAAACAGACTAGCAGTTTGGGATGTAAGGAGTGCAAAGTGATGCATATGCATATTTTTGAAGGAGCAAGGCATCTTTCGATTGGTGAATGGATTATTCGAGCTATAATAGCGTACATATTTTTAATATTAGTTGCGAAAGCAATGGGGCAAAGGTCTATCGCGCAGCTGCGCTTTTTAGATGTTGTATTAGTATTATTGCTTGGTGGGAATATTTCTAATGCACTATCTGATGAAAAAGTTGGATTACTTGGTTCAATGATTACAACTTTTATACTAGTTGTACTTCATATTGTAAGCTCTATTTTAATGTTGAAATGGGATAGATGGAGACGTTTTTTAGAGCCAGCACCTATTATTCTTATACACAATGGTTCCATTGATTTTAGCAATTTGAAAAAGGCGAGAATTACGGCGGAATATTTATTTTCGGAACTTCGCATGCGAAATGTGAGCGATATTCAAACGGTTAAATTAGCATTATGGGAAGCGAGTGGCGTTGTTTCTATATTTCAGTATCCAGAATATGAAGCAGCTTCTCGGCGTGATCTAAAAGTGGCGGGGAGAAGGTCTCCAGTTTCTTTTATTTTAGTGAAAGATGGAAGGATTCAGCAGGACGTTCTCGCTTTAATAGGAAAAACAGAAGAGTGGGCAAAAGAGTTTTTAGAGAAGAGTGCGGAAATTGAATCCATTATGTTAGCTACAGTAGATGAATCACATAAAATAAATATTTTGTTAAAAAAATGAAAAATATACGCATTTTGTCGTTTCGTACATATGATACAATAGTGTGGACAACGAAAAAGGAGGCGATACGGTGGGATATGTAGAAGAATTACGAAAAATAGTTGGTCATCGCCCTTTAATTTTAGTTGGTGCTGTTGTACTCGTTATAAATGAAAATGGTTATGTTTTATTGCAGCAGCGGACAGAGCCGTACGGAAAATGGGGGCTACCTGGCGGGCTAATGGAGCTTAGTGAATCACCAGAAGAAACAGCTTATCGTGAAGTATATGAAGAGACAGGAATAAGAGTGAAGAACTTGCGACTAATCAATGTATTTTCTGGAGCGAACTACTTTACAAAATTAGCAAACGGTGATGAATTTCAATCTGTAACAACCGCCTATTATACGGATGAATACGAAGGGGAGTTTGTTATGAATAAAGAAGAAGCAGTTCAGCTTAAATTCTTTTCAGTAACAGAACTACCTGACTATATTGTAGGATCGCATAAAAAAATGATTGCTGAATATATGAAGATTATGGAAAAAAAGATATAATAATAGTGAAAGAAATACAAAAACACAGCTCTGGTTGGTAGTCCAGACGCATGATTTCATGTCAGTAACCTTCCCCTCCGGGATGTCCCGTATTTCTAATTTTTTAAAGGAGGGGCTGTCAATGGAGTTGACAGTATATCATGATGGTCAATTTTTTGTTGGAATTATTACATGCAAAGAACAAGGGGAATTGTATGGAGCGAGGTATATTTTTGGAGCGGAACCTTCAGATGAAGAAGTGCTTATGTTTGTGAATGGTTCACTTTTAGAGCACTTTCAGCATTTTGCAAAATGTGGTGTAGAAGTTAAAGAAAAACAGCGTCCTAAAAACATAAAGCGTATCATACGACAAGTAGCAAAAGAAACAAATGTTAAACGTTTTACTAAGGCGCAAGAGGCGATTAGTTTATCTTATGAATTGCATAAACAAGAAAAGAAAGTGCAGTCTAAAGAGAAGCGAGAAGCTGAAAAAGAAAGAAGACGTTTAAGTAAAGTACAAAAAGCAAAGCAAAAACATCGTGGTCATTAAAGAAAAGGTGTTAGAGCAAGTGCTCTAACACCTTTTCTATACTTAAATACAAGTAAACTTACTTGTATTTCATAAACATTAACTGGTAAGATACAAATAGGTAGTTTTAGAGGAGGGAAAAGAGTGATTAATTTTAACTTTTTTATGAATGATGTTGTTCGCCAAGCGCGTGAAGAGATTGTCTCTGCTGGATATACAGAATTGACGACGCCGGAAGCGGTAGAAGAAGCGTTTAAAAGAAATGGAACAACACTTGTAATGGTAAACTCTGTATGTGGTTGTGCAGGTGGTATTGCTCGTCCTGCTGCTGCGCATTCCGTACATTATGATAAACGTCCTAACCACCTTGTAACGGTGTTTGCAGGTCAAGATAAAGAAGCGACAGCAAGAGCGCGTGAATATTTCGAAGGGTACCCACCTTCTTCTCCATCATTTGCTTTATTAAAAGATGGAAAAATTGTAACGATGGTAGAGCGTCATGAAATTGAAGGGCATGAACCGATGCAAGTTATTGCGAAACTACAATCGTATTTCGAAGAGAATTGTGAAGAACTATAAAAAATAAGAAAAAAGGCGGTACGTCCACAATCAAGTGGATGTACCGCCTTTTTTTATTTATTATTTCAATTTCTGAGATATGCATAGTTGTGTTGTTTTATGCATTGTTTTATACATAACAAACAGCGATTGTATTGTAATTTTATTTATTTTTATTTTATATATTGCATAAAAATGAAAGTGCTGATACAATACAAACATCGAATAAATATTCTATTAAACTTTTAAATATACATTATTAGGGGGAAGAAAGATGAAGAAGTTATTATCAATATCGTTTGCACTTATTTTAATTGTAAGTATATTCAGCGCTTGTAGTAATGGAGAATCGAAAGAAACAAAAGGAAATAAGAAAGTACTCGTAATGGGGACTTCAGCAGATTATAAACCATATGAATACGTGGAAGCTTCAAAAAGTGATGAAATTATTGGTTTTGATGTTGATGTTGCTAAATATATCGGAAAAGAACTTGGGTATGAAGTGAAAGTGAAAGATATGGATTTTGGTGGTTTATTAGCATCTCTTAGTTCAGGAAAAGTTGATTTCGTAATGGCAGGCATGACGCCAACTGCAGAGCGTAAAAATAATGTTGATTTTACAGATATTTATTTTGTTGCGAAAAATATGGTCGTTTCTAAAAAGGATTCTAACATTAAATCTGTAGAGGATTTAAAAGGGAAAAAAGTAGGGGTACAAACAGGATCTATTCAAGAAGAGAAAGCAGCAGAATTTAAAAAACAAGTAGATTTCAAAGTTGAGGGACGTGACCGTATACCAGAAATCGTACAAGAAATTAAAGCTGGTCGTTTTGACGCTGCAATTATAGAAGACACAGTTGCTAAAAATTATTTAGAGAAAATGAAAGATTTACAAGGAATTGAAATTAAAGAAGCACCAGAAGAAGTTGGAGCAGCAATTGCCCTTCCGAAAAACAGTGATAAAACAGCTGAATTTAATAAAGTAATTAAAAAAATGCAAGAAAATGGAGAAATGGATAAATTAGTGAAGAAATGGTTTGGCAGCGAAAAATAAGCTGCCTTTCACTTTTCTGTGAGGGGAATGAGCAGTATGAATTTAGATTTCTCGGCGATTACGCCTTCGATACCGTATATACTAAAAGGTTTAGAAGTTACTTTGAAAATTGTAGCAGTATCAGCTTTAGCAGGATTTATTTTAGGAACATTATTAGCACTTTGTAAAATTGCTAGAATACGAGCGTTAAATATAGCAGCAGATTTTTATACATCAATTTTTCGTGGTACACCACTTGTATTGCAATTAATGATTATTTATTTCGGCGTCCCGCAAATAATTGGTTATGAAATACCAGCATTCTTAGCAGCTGTACTTGCATTTAGCTTAAATTCAGGTGCATACATGTCAGAAGTGATTCGTGCTGGTATTCAAGCAGTTGATAAAGGACAAACAGAAGCAGCAATGGCTTTAGGGATACCGTACGGAAAAATGATGAGAAATATTATTTTCCCTCAAGCATTAAAAAATATATTACCAGCGCTTGTGAACGAATTTGCGACACTTACGAAAGAATCAGCTGTAGTAACAGTAATAGGCGCGACTGATTTAATGCGCCGTGCTTACATCGTAGGCGGTGAAACGTTTAAATATCTTGAACCATTACTTTTTGTTGGACTGATTTATTATATGTTAGTCATTATTCTTACATTAGTCGGGAAGGCAATTGAAGGGAGAATGAAGAAAAGTGATTAAAATTGAAAACCTTCATAAATCATTTGGTAAAAACGAAGTATTAAAAGGAATCACAACAACGATTGAAAAAGGGGAAGTAGTTGCAATTATAGGGCCTTCTGGATCAGGGAAATCAACATTTTTACGTTGTATGAATATGTTAGAAGCACCGACGAATGGTCACATTTGGATTGGAACGGAAGAAGTAACGAATCCGAAAACGAATGTTATGCATGTTCGTGAAAATGTCGGTATGGTCTTTCAGCATTTTCACTTATTTCCTCATATGACTGTATTAGAAAATATTACGTATGCTCCTATCAATGTAAAAGGGGTAACGAAGCAAGAAGCTGAAAAGAAAGCTGAGAAACTTTTAGAAAAGGTTGGATTAGTAGATAAAAAAGATACGTATCCGAATCGTCTTTCGGGAGGACAAAAGCAACGTGTAGCAATTGCAAGAGCGTTAGCTATGGAACCGGAAGTTATGTTATTTGATGAACCGACATCGGCGCTAGATCCAGAGATGGTGAAAGAAGTGTTAGAAGTTATGAAATCGTTAGTTACGACTGGAATGACGATGGCTATCGTTACACATGAAATGGGCTTTGCAAAAGAAGTGGCAGATCGTGTTCTTTTCTTGGACGGAGGAAAGCTTGTAGAAGATAGTGCGCCAGAAGAATTTTTTGCAGCGCCGAAAAGTGAACGTGCGCAACAATTTTTACAAAAAATATTGTAATATGAAAAGGTTATGTGAATAATAAGTAGAAAAGGATGACATTGTGTCATCCTTTTTTTATACTAGCTGTAAATACGTTTATACATATAGGAGCAATGATATGTTCAAAATTGGATACCGTACAGTAAAAACAGCAATTGGGACAGGCGCGGCAGTTTTTATTGCTCAGTTATTAGGATTAGAATTTTATAGTTCAGCAGGTATTTTAGTTATTTTATGTGTACAAAATACGAAGCGCAAATCGCTTCAAGTGTCGTTACATCGTTTTCTAGCGTGTGTATTATCAATGGTATTCGCGTTTTGTATTTTTGAAACGATCGGCTATACACCACTTGCAATTAGCATATTGTTACTTACATTTATTCCGACTGCAGTAATGCTTAAAATTCAAGAAGGTATTGTCACGAGTTCAGTTATTGTTATGCATCTATATTCATTGAAGCAAATTACATGGCTTATAGTTGGAAATGAAATTGCTATATTGACGATAGGGATTAGCGTGGCATTATTAGTAAATATGTATATGCCGAGTAGTGAAAATAAGCTAAAAGAGTATCAGGATAAAATAGAGAGTAGTTTTAAAACGATTTTGTTTGAAATGGTTGTGTATTTACGAAATCGAGAAAGTAGTTGGAGTGGAGCAGAACTCATTGAAACCGAGAATATGTTAAATGAAGCAAGAGATTTATCGTTTAAAAAACTTGAGAATGCATTTATGCGAGAAGATGATTATTACTATCGTTATTTTAATATGCGTATGCAACAATTCGAAATTTTAGAGAGAATGATACCACTAGCAGCTTCTTTATCGTGGACGTATGAACAAGCTGACATGATTGCAGATGTTGTTGAAAACATTGGTAATGCTATTAGCCCTGAGAGTACTGGAGTTATTTCCTTAAGGCAGCTTCAAGAAATGAGGGAATTATTTAGAGACATGCCATTGCCAGCTACACGCGAAGAATTTGAGATACGTGCGAAACTTGTTCAACTTGTGTATGAAATGGAACAGTATTTACTCATTAAAAGTCGCTTTAAGGGAAAGGATAATATAAAAGAACTTATATAGAAGGTAGGAATTATCTATGCCGTATCTTCTCTCTATCATATTATGTCTTTCTTTATCGCCGATTTGGCCTCTTGGGGATAATCCACGTGCCGGAGATCCTTTTATTATTGTAAATAAAGCAACGAATAAATTAGCTTACATTGACGATGGAAAGATTCAAAAGGTTTTTCCAGTAGCGACAGGAAAAACGAATGAATTAACTCCAGAAGGAACTTTTGATGTTGTAATGAAAGCGAAGGATCCGTATTATATTGCGAAGGATATTCCAGGTGGATCGCCAAAAAATCCACTTGGATCAAGGTGGATTGGATTTAATGCAAGAGGAACTGATGGAAGTAAATATGGAATACATGGAACAAACCAACCGAGTTCAATTGGAAAGTATATTTCACAAGGATGTATAAGAATGAAGAAAAACGATGTGGAATATTTGTTTGATCGTATTCCAATTGGAACGAAAGTATGGATTGTGAAATCGAAAAAATCATTTCAGCAATTGGCAAAAGAAAAAGGAGCCGTTGCATATGAAAAAGTCAACGAAAAGGTTGGCTTTTTCTATTGTAATAAGTTGTCTTGACATGTGTACATAACCGTGCGTTAATGAAAGTATAGAAAGATAAAATTAGATAAAGGGGTTGCTCATATGTACTTGAATCCAAAACTTTCGTATATGCAGTTTTTTATGGGATTTCTATTTGTTATTACATTCATATTGGCAACTTTTAATATATGTTCTTATCTTGTAGCGATTGTATGTATGGCATTACTTAATCTCACTTTTGTTATCGGGGCATTTCAGCAGAAACAATATACAAGTTTTGTAATAGCACTTGTAATGTCATTTTCCTTTAGTATTGTAGCGATTGTGTTTTATATAAAATAAACCATCTCGATGTCGAGATGGTTTATTTTGTCATGTGTAAAAAGTAAAAAAAGGACGAACACATCGCCCTTTTTACCAAAACATACTCGCGCCAGCAAGTAATGTTGTTACAAGCATAGAAATTAGCATCACATAAACCATAATTTTTTGAGCTTTTTTATGCATCGTTATACCTCCTTGCAAATCAGTACAATTTCATTGTAACGAGAAATGAAATTATGGACAAGGGGAGAGCAAGGACAAAATTCGGGAAGGGGTTGCAAAATATAACAGGAAATTTGAGTGTGTGTAGAGAATATAGTAAAAGGGTATATTGTTAATTTTTAGTTAGGCAAGCTGAAGAATGGAGATACGATGATGAAAATATACGAAACAGATCGTTTATATTTAAGGGAAATTGATGAGTCGTATGCTGAAACAGTTCTTCAATATTACGACAGAAATCGTGAGTTTTTAAAAGCTTGGGAAGAGTATAGACCGGATGATTTTTTTACGCTAGATTATCAAAAGAAAAAGTTGCAAAAGGATAGAAAAGAGTTCGAAGAAGGGAAAATCATCAGACTATGGATTTTTAAAAAAGGTGATGATACGAAAATAATTGGGTGCATTTCATTTAATTTAATCGTTCGTGGCATTTATCAATCTTGTGTACTCGGTTATAAATTAGATAAAGCAGAGTTAAACAAAGGGTATACGACAGAAGCGCTTAGAAAAGCAATTCAAGTTGCTTTTGAGGGATTTCAGTTACATCGTATAGAAGCTCCGATTATGCCTCGTAATTTAGCATCTATACAAGTAGTGACGAAGATAGGCTTTCAATATGAAGGTGTGTCTAGGAAGATGTTAATGGTAAATGGCGTGTGGGAGGATCATATGCGCTGGGTATTGTTAAATGAGTAATAGAAAGCAGATGGTTATCTAGACATGTAAACCATCTGTTTTTTGTCTTGTATTTCGAAACTTTTGCGAAATTCTGTTATAATTAATAGTGTTACATACATAATGGTAGTGCAGGAGGCGCAGTCTTATGATTAATCAAGAACGTTTAGTAAATGAATTTATGGAATTAGTACAAGTAGATTCTGAAACGAAATTTGAAGCAGAAATCTGCAAAGTATTAACGAAGAAATTTACAGATTTAGGTGTAGAAGTATTTGAAGATGACACAATGGCTGTAACTGGTCATGGTGCAGGTAACTTAATTTGTACTTTACCAGCAACAAAAGATGGTGTTGATACAATTTACTTTACTTCTCATATGGATACAGTAGTTCCTGGTAATGGAATTAAGCCTTCTATTAAAGATGGATATATCGTATCAGATGGTACAACAATTTTAGGTGCGGATGATAAAGCTGGATTAGCATCAATGTTCGAAGCAATCCGTGTTTTAAAAGAGAAAAATATCCCTCACGGTAAAATTGAATTTATTATTACAGTCGGAGAAGAATCAGGTCTTGTTGGTGCAAAAGCTTTAGATCGTGAGCGTATTACAGCGAAGTATGGCTACGCATTAGATAGCGATGGAAAAGTTGGTGAAATCGTTGTTGCAGCTCCAACACAAGCGAAAGTGAACGCAATTATTCGCGGGAAAACAGCTCACGCTGGTGTAGCACCGGAGAAAGGTGTATCTGCAATTACTATCGCAGCGAAAGCAATTGCGAAGATGCCACTTGGTCGCATTGACTCTGAAACGACTGCAAACATTGGACGTTTTGAAGGTGGTACACAAACGAATATCGTTTGCGATCATGTACAAATCTTTGCAGAAGCTCGTTCTTTAATCAATGAGAAAATGGAAGCACAAGTTGCGAAAATGAAAGAAGCATTTGAAACAACTGCAAAAGAAATGGGTGGTCATGCAGACGTTGAAGTAAACGTTATGTACCCAGGATTTAAATTTGCAGATGGCGATCACGTTGTAGAAGTTGCAAAACGTGCAGCTGAAAAAATTGGTCGTACACCTTCTCTTCACCAAAGTGGTGGCGGAAGTGATGCAAACGTAATTGCAGGACACGGTATCCCAACAGTTAACTTGGCAGTTGGTTATGAAGAAATTCATACAACAAACGAGAAGATTCCTGTTGAAGAGTTAGCAAAAACAGCAGAATTAGTTGTTGCAATTATTGAAGAAGTAGCGAAGTAATAGAATAGAAAAAGCGTGTAAATCAATTGTGATTTACACGCTTTTTATTTTGATTCGATTATTTTTACAAGGCGTATAAGCCAATACAAGAAAAATCATGGCAGTATATAATATTAGACGAGAGAAAAATCCAAACGTATTCATGTTGAAGATTGGAAGGAGTAAATAATTAATTATGATGATTAATATAACTACAAGGAACATATTATAGTTAATTTCATCATAATCAGCCTCTTTCACATGTGTATCCTCTTTATATGGATTATAAAAAAGAACAAGTAATTATTATAACTATTGTGCAAAATTTGATATAATGAAAGAACGAATGTTCTGATTAGGGAGTGAGTACTATGCGAGAAATGTATCCGAAAAATGGTCGTGTAATTTTGCATGTAGATATGAATTGCTTTTTCGCATCTGTTGAAATTGCTCATGATCCATCATTACAAGGAAAGCCATTAGCGGTTGCTGGAAATGAAAAAGAGAGAAAAGGAATTATTATAACATGTAGTTATGAGGCGAGAGAATACGGAATACGTACGACGATGCCCCTTTGGGAAGCGAAAAGGTTATGCCCGCAATTAGTTGTAAGGCGTCCTAATTTCACATTATATCGCGAAGCTTCATTTCAAATGTTTCAAGTCCTTTCTCGTTTTACAGAAAAGATACAACCAGTCTCAATAGATGAAGGATATTTAGATATTACAGATTGCTACGCACTTGGTTCGCCTCTTGAAATAGCAAAGATGATTCAACAGGCACTATTAACAGAGTTGCAGCTTCCGTGTAGTATCGGAATTGCTCCAAATCTATTTCTAGCAAAGACCGCTTCAGATATGAAAAAACCACTTGGTATTACCGTGCTTCGAAAACGCGATATTCCAGAACTGATTTGGCCACGTCCAGTTGGAGCAATGCATGGAATTGGTGAGAAAACAGCTGAAAAATTAAATGATATTCATATACAGACAATTGAACAGTTGGCAAAGGGAGACGAGCATATCATTCGCTCTAAAATTGGCAAGCACGGTGTTGATTTGCAAAGGCGTGCAAAAGGTATGGATGATAGGGAAGTGGATCCGAGTCAAATGGGACAGCATAAAAGCGTCGGTAACTCGATGACTTTTTCAAAGGATATGGATGAAGAGAAAGAATTACTTGATATGTTAGAACGTTTATCAAAGTCAGTGAGTAAAAGGTTACAAAAGCGAACCCTTGTCAGCTATAATATTCAAATTATGATTAAATACCATGATAGGCGAACAGTAACACGGAGTAAGCAATTGAAAAATGCGATTTGGGAAGAACGCGATATTTTTCAAGCAGCATCCCGTTTATGGAAGCAACATTGGGATGGTGATTCCGTGCGTTTACTAGGTGTTACAGCTACTGAAATAGAGTGGAAGACAGAATCGGTGAAACAATTAGATTTGTTTTCATTTGAAGAGGATGCAAAAAAAGAACCGCTACTTGCTGTCATTGATCAAATTAATGATAAGTATGGAACACCACTTTTACAACGAGGTAGTCAACTACTACGTAAGCAAGAGAAGTCGTTTCAACAAAAGTTAGAAAATAAGTTTATGTAGAAGGTGTCATGAAGTAGTAAATATCATGACACCTTTCCTATTTAACTCGCTTCTAAATCTAAAGAAGTCTTCCATCCAGCTCCAGTAACGCCAGATTCTAATAGCATTCTACTTACTATTTTTTCAATTAAGATAGCTGCATTTGTCTTGCAATGTAATGTAGCCTGTATACAAACTTTTTGATTAGAATCTACATCTTCACTATACAACTCTTTTAAACTGAGCCCTTCTGTACTTACCATATGCATAAGTAAAAAACGAATATGTGCTTCATTTTCTTCTGAACAAGTAAGGGAAAGTAAGTAGTTCGTTTGTTCAGGTGATTCTTCTTTTGATTTTTTATTCATAAAAAGAGCAATTGGGCGAAGAAGTATATTTGCTAGTAACACGCCGGCTGCACCTAATATAGCTGCAACGAGGAAACCGGCGCCTGTAAGAGTACCGACAGCAGCTGCACACCATAAAGTAGCTGCCGTATTTAGCCCTCTAATACTAAAACCATCGCGGATAATAACGCCACCCCCTAAAAAACCAATACCACTAACAACTTGAGCAGCAATGCGGGATGGGCTAGCATCATGATCAAGCATGACGGATAATAAAACAAATATACAGGCACCAAGTGATACGAGAGCATTTGTCCGCAGCCCGGCCATTCGGTGTCTCCATTGCCTTTCCATTCCGATGCAAGCACCTACAATAATTGCGATAACTAATCTGAATACAATGTCGTACCATACCATCATGGTCACCTCCATATATAAGTATCTGTTATGTTTTTTAGAATGAGCGGGGATACCCACTCATTCTTATTTTTACAACCAGCTATGAAACTTTTTAATATAAAGCTTTTTCAGGAATTGTGTTAAGACAGCGTAGCCTAATAGTATTCCTACTAACCAAGGGAAGTAGCTAAGTGGCAATGCTTGTAAACCAACGGCTGCACCAAGTGGTGAGAATGGAATATAAATCCCGATTGCCATAATAAGAGCAGTTAATAAAACGACTGGTGTTGATGCAGTGCTTTGAATAAACGGAATCTTCTGTGTTCTTATCATGTGAACAATTAAAGTTTGTGTTAACAATCCAACGACAAACCAACCGGACTGGAATAATGATTGTTCGCTCGGTGTATTTGCGCCAAATACATTCCACATGACTACGTATGTGATAATATCAAATATAGAACTAATTGGGCCGATACAAATAATGAAGTTTCGTAAGTTTGCAGTATCCCATTTTCGTGGCTTTTCTAGAAACTCTTTATCCATTTTGTCCCATGGAATAGAAAGTTGTGAAATATCATAAAGTAAGTTTTGAATTAAAAGATGAATGGCAAGCATCGGTAAAAAGGGAATGAAAGCACTTGCTACTAACACGCTAAACACATTACCGAAGTTAGAGCTAGCTGTCATCTTAATATATTTTAAAATATTTCCGAATGTAGTACGCCCTTCTAAAATCCCGGCTTCTAATATAGTTAAACTTTTTTCGAGTAGAATAATATCGGAAGCTTCTTTTGCAATATCAGTAGCAGTATCAACGGATATTCCGACATCAGCTTCACGTAATGCTACAGCATCGTTAATGCCATCTCCCATATAACCTACAGTGTGTCCATTTCCTTGTAGTGCGCGTATAATGCGAGATTTTTGCATTGGATTTAGCTTCGCAAATACAGTCGTTTCTTCAGCAAGTTTTGCTAATGCTTTATCTGGTAAAGAATCAATCTCGTAACCGAGGATGGGTTCGCCGATATTTAATCCAACTTCTTTACAAACCTTTCTTGTAACAATTTCGTTATCGCCAGTTAAAATTTTCACTTGTACACCATGCTTTTGTAATGCTTGAATTGCAGCTGCTGCAGATGGTTTCGGTGGATCTAAAAAGCCGATATATCCAGCGAGAATCATATCAGTTTCGTCTTTTACTGCGTACTCTTTATCATTTATTTTTCTATCTTTTTTATAAGCCACAGCAATAACCCGCATACCTTCACTATTCAATGTCTCGCTTAGTTTTTTGACATTTGAGCGTGTTTCCTCAGTGAGTGTAACTATTTTTTTATCCACTTCAGTGTAGTTACAAATTGATAAAATTTCTTCTACGGCACCTTTACAAACCATTGTATGTTCACCTGAACTATCCTTTACGATGACTGACATACGCCGGCGGGCGAAATCGAATGGAATTTCATCTAGCTTTTGAAAAGCTGATGGATCAAATGTATTGTTTTCCTCTGTATGCTTAATAACAGCTTTATCTATTAAGTTTTTCAATCCAGTTTGATAGAAACTATTTAAATAGGCAAATTGCAAGACGCGATTACATTCATTTCCACTAGGATCTAAGTGACGAACAAGGACAACTTTATCTTCTGTTAAAGTTCCGGTTTTATCTGTACAAAGAATGTTCATAGCACCTAAGTTTTGAATAGAATTTAGTTGTTTTACAATTACTTTTTGTTTAGACATGTTAACGGCACCTTTAGCTAAATTAGCAGTTACAATCATTGGTAACATTTCTGGTGTAAGACCAACAGCAACTGCAATAGCGAAGAAGAAAGCTTCTTGCCAATCTCCTTTTGTGAATCCATTAATGAGAAGGACAATAGGCGCCATAATAAGCATGAATGTAATTAAGAGCCAGCTTACTTTGTTTACACCTTTATCAAAGCTTGTTTCTACACGCTTTCCGATTACCTTATTTGCTAAAGAGCCGAAATACGTATCGGTACTTGTTGAGATGACAACAGCTTTTGCGCTACCACTTACAATATTTGTTCCCATGAAACAAAGGTTTTCCATATCGAGTGGATTGTAATTTTTTTTCATGTTTTTCGGTAAGATATGCTTATTTTCTGTATGGTAGCAGTGTTCGTATTTTTCTACAGGAAGTGCTTCCCCTGTTAAAGAAGATTGATTAACAAATAAATCTTTAGCGGATACAATACGCACATCAGCTGGAACGATATCACCTGCTGAAAGGGAAATAATATCGCCAGGTACAAGTTCCTCAATTGGAATTTCTGTTGTGTAATTTCGATTTAAATTCGTTACATTTTTTATTTCATGTACAAATCCATTTATTCTAAATACACTCGCAGTTGTTCGAACCATAGCTTTTAACTTATCGGCAGCTTTTTGAGAACGAAATTCTTGGGAAAACCGAATCGTTGCACTAAGTAGTACCATTGCAGATACGACAATTGTTCCTTGTATGTCATCTGTGAAAAAGGAGAGTGCTCCAAGAGCTAATAAAACGAAAATAAATGGATTTTTAAATGCCGACAGAAATTGAATGTACCACGGCGCCATTTTATTATGAGCTATTTCGTTCGGACCATATAAAGAAAGTCTACGAGACGCTTCTTGTTTAGATAATCCATCTTGTGTTGTTTCTAAAAGTTTTAATGCAGAGCTTACATCTTGTGTTGCAACCTCCACTAACAATTCGTTATTTGTTTTCATGCTATCTTGCTCATAAGCATGCTTTGTTTCTTGTCTTTGTAAATTAAACATTGGTAGTTCCTCCTCTGTCATGAAGGAGGAAACAATCTGTTACCTAACTATTTGAAATGGTGAGGAACAGTTTCTTTCCTACCTACATGATGAAATATGAATGTAAAACGTATGGGTATCTGGGCCGAATCATCAATTGCCAACTGTTCCTCACCTCCGTACAATTTAGTAGTTTCTGAATATGCTATGTTTGTTTCATAGTAAGGTGCATAGATACGTAAAAAGACCTTTACTCAAAACGAGTAAAGGTCTGAATTCGCAGTTAAAAGAGTCCACAACAAAGACTGTTAGTAGACATAAATAAAAACAGTTTTTGTGTGTGACAAAATATATGCACCTCTCCCTCGTTGAGTTTTAGCACTGTATAGCATAGGTACTGAAACCAGCTACGTTAAGAAAGGCCTTCATTCCGACCTTTCCTGTTGACCCATTGGCGTCTCTCGACATTTTTGGGCAGCAGCGTTTCTCTATACAGGAGCCTCACCTAACAGAGACCATATTCAATTACATGTTGAATGTTAGCACTGTAAAATCGTAGTGTCAATATCTTTTTTATCTGTGTTTTTAAAATATTAAATGGATTTATAATAGATATATGAGATGAAATGCATGATATTAATTATAAATAATGTGGAAAATAAATATTTTTATAAGAGGGGAATTTGTAATGGTACCACAAAATTTTATTATAAATATTGAGAATCAAAAGTGGTTGTTTAATGAGCAGGAAGATTTATGTTCTCATGGAGAAATATATCCCGCATTAACGGGCAGTAAGACTCCCACCTCAAAATTCGGCTAGAGCAAAGGAGTTAGGTGGGAGAGATCAAACTGCCCGTAAAAGCCCGATTGGTTCAACTAATAATCAGTGGGGACGGTGCCCCCCCACTGATTAAAGTTTCACTTTATTTAAATGTGGCTGGAACGATTATTACGCAGACAGGTATGGATGAGGAATGGGGAATAAGTGAATCAGCTTTAGCTCTGTTACGAACTTTAGATAAAGAATATATTTGTGATATTGAAAATGAAGAGGGGCTTATTTTGCACGGATGTGGCACTATGCTCATGTTAGGATGCCCAATTTCAATTCATTGGACTATAAACCATATAGGTGAAAATGTGGTTTTAAAGGATTTTGTCAAAGTTATTTCTACTGATCAAGAGGCTATATACTATGAAGGGCTTCATATAGAAGTAAATGAAAATGAATATAGAAAACAAATTGTTTCTTTTGCGCTACAAGCAAAAGAATTATTCAATAAATCAAGTGAAAAGGTAATTTTAGATGAGTTTGATCAAAGTATGTATACAGACTTTTGGACGGAATATAATCATTTGCTAAATAAGTATAAATAAAAAAAGCACTGTAACCAGTGCTTTTTTATTATAGATTACGAGATTGTAGGGTTTTCAAAAATAACAATCTCTGAACTGTTTGTAGTTGAAACGCGTTGGGCGTAATATGTTAAAGCTGAAGAAATATATGCTGGTAACGTATCATTTGTATGTGATGTTGTATATTCATGGATTAATTCCTTTAAAGTTGTCCATTCTAATTGTGCTGGGTGATCAGACACGAAAGAACTTACCCAGCGATCAAATGAAGATGAAAAATCAGTTTGTAAACGAAATACTTCTTTCATAATAAAACGCTCCCTTAAAATGTAGTATAATCATTTTAACACAAAACACGAACGATCGCTAAATTTTTTAAGTATAACGTTCGTGTTATATAGTTGTCTAGATGATTGGTTATGTAAATTCAATTTGCCATTTGAAATAACATTCCGTAAGATGAGAGATAGAGTATATTTAGAGCTGGAGGAAAGAAAGTGGAATTTGTATTTTTAGGAACTGGTGCAGGTGTTCCTTCAAAAGGAAGGAACGTTTCAGCAATTGCTTTACAATTGTTAGAAGAACGAGGACAAACTTGGTTATTTGATTGTGGCGAGGCCACGCAACATCAAATATTACATACATCTGTACGTCCGCGCCGCATTGAAAAAATATTTATTACGCATTTACATGGCGATCATATTTTTGGATTGCCTGGTTTATTAGGTAGCCGTTCATTTCAAGGAGGAACTACGCCTTTAACGGTGTATGGACCGAAAGGAATTAAACAATTTATTGAAGTGGCATTATCGGTAAGTACGACACATGTGAAATATCCACTTGAAGTTGTGGAGATAACAGAAGAAGGTACCGTATTTGAAGATAATGAATTTTATGTAGAAACGAAAAGATTGTCACACGGTATAGAATGTTTTGGATATCGTATTGTAGAGAAAGATATACAAGGTGCTCTTTTAGTTGATAAGTTGCTTGAGATGGGTGTGAAACCAGGTCCAATCTTTAAACGTTTAAAGGATGGAGAAGTAGTTGAATTAGAGGATGGCACGATATTAAATGGAAATGAGTTTATCGGCCCACCTCAAAAAGGAAGAATTATTACTATCTTAGGTGATACGCGATATTGCGAAGCGAGTAGGGAGCTTGCGCAAGATGCAGATGTACTTGTCCATGAAGCGACTTTCGCAGCAGAAGATGAGCAACAAGCGCATGATTATTTTCATTCCACATCTAAGCAAGCTGCGAGCATTGCACTTCAGGCAAATGCGAAGCGATTAATCTTAACTCACATTAGTTCTCGCTATCAAGGAGATACATATAAGGAATTATTGAAAGAGGCAAGAGAGTTGTTTTCTAATACAGAAATAGCGACAGATTTGAAATTATTCCCAGTAGAAAAATAATAATTTTGTAAAAAATGGTAACGATAGGTTACCATTTTTTTATGTCTAAAAAAATTTAAAAATAAAACTGTTATTATTTTATATTTATACTTGGATGATACAGAAAATTAGAATGGTTTGAATATATACGATAAAAATACGAAATAATGATTATTTAGAAAAACTGTTATATAAGTCAGATGACATACAAGTGATACAAATAGCAGGAATGGACTTTTATTCAGAACTTTTAAAATTCAACAAAAGTAAGCGTTTTATAAAAAACAAGCTATAATGAGGGCAGATTATAATTTATGATAAGTCACATGCTTTTTAGTTATTATCGTAACAAGTGAAGTTGACTAAACCATGAGAGAGTAACATGAGAATTATAATAGGAAAGATATCGCTTGTTTATGCTATCCTTGCAATGGCTTCTGTGTTAAACTTTGGATTGCTACCAGACTTTATTGTGGATTATCTTATATCATTTTTTAATGAAAATAATGCTAAGATTCTTATGTATTATTATAACTGGTATTATTTCAGGTTATATTGGATTACTGTTATTTGAAAATTATCCAATTCATACAGCAGAACAAATTCGTGGTACAACTGGAAAAGCGACAGATGTAGCAGGTTAATAGAATAGTAGAATAAATTTTTGCATAGAGGTTTAGGGGGAGTTATGATGAAGTATCGCTCAGTATTTGATATTATCGGTCCAGTTATGATTGGACCATCAAGTTCACATACAGCAGGCGCGGCAAGAATGGGGCAAGTTGCTCGCCAGCTGTTTCGTCATGAACCAGAAAGAGTAAGCATTTCGTTATATGGATCATTTGCAAAGACGTATCGAGGGCATGGTACGGATGTAGCACTAATCGGTGGAATATTAGGATTTGAAACAGATGACTTACGTATTCCAGAGGCGCTAGAAATAGCAAAAGAGCGCGGAATTGAAGTGGAATTCATTGAAGAAGATGCCAATGCACCTCACCCAAATACAGCGAAAATTCGTTTGTATAAAGGTGAAGAAGAAATTGAAGTGGTTGCTTGCTCAATTGGTGGTGGTAAAATTGAAGTTGTAGAATTAAACGGATTCGATCTTCAATTATCAGGCACAAGTCCAGCACTACTTATTGTAAATAACGATCGCTTTGGTGCTATTGCAGCAGTAGCTTCAATCCTTGCTACAAACGAGATTAACATTAGTACAATGAGTGTTTCTCGTAAAGAAAAAGGAAGAAGAGCGCTTATGGTTATTGAAACAGATGAATTATTAGCAGATGAAGTAATTGAAGAAATAAAAGCGCAACAAAATATTTGTCAAGTAACTATTATGGATTAATTGCAGGGGGGACACACCATGTTTCGGAACGCAGCGGAACTAGTGGCGCAAGCTAAAGAACAAAATGTAAAAATCGCAGAAATTATGATTCAATGTGAAATGGAAACAAGAAGTATTTCACGTGAAGAAGTAATTGCTGGTATGGAAAAGAACTTAGTCGTGATGGAACAAGCAGTAGAACGTGGTATTCGCGGCGTGAAATCACCAACTGGTTTAACTGGTGGAGATGCTGTAAAAGTTCAAGCGTATATGAAGAGTGGAAAAGGCTTATCTGGAGATACGATTTTGGATGCAGTAAGCAAAGCTGTTGCAACAAATGAAGTAAACGCAGCGATGGGAATTATTTGTGCAACACCAACAGCAGGGTCTGCCGGAACAGTGCCAGGTGTACTATTTGCGCTAAGAGAAAAATTGCAGCCTACACGTGAAGAAATGATTGAATTCTTATTTACAGCAGGAGCTTTCGGTATGGTTGTTGCGAATAACGCTTGTATTTCTGGTGCGGCAGGAGGATGCCAAGCTGAAGTTGGTTCAGCAAGTGGAATGGCGGCTGCAGCTGCAGTTGAGATGGCTGGTGGAACACAAGATCAAGCAGCTACAGCGATGGCAATTTCATTAAAGAACATGCTTGGTTTAGTGTGTGATCCTGTTGCAGGACTTGTAGAAGTACCTTGTGTAAAACGTAATGCAGCAGGAGCTGCAAATGCGATGATTTCAGCAGATTTAGCATTAGCTGGTGTAACGAGTACAATTCCATGTGATGAAGTAATTGAGGCAATGTTTAGAATCGGACAAACGATGCCAGTAGCACTTCGTGAAACAGCGGAAGGTGGACTTGCAGCAACGCCGACTGGTCGTCGCCTGCAAGAAGAGATTTTTGGGAAGAACAATAACTAAGTGTAATTATAGAAAAAGGAGCTCAAATAAACTTGAGCTCCTTTTTCTATTTTTCTTTTGTTAGTTGTTCTAATGTTTTTCCAAGATTATGTGATCGTTCCGTTGCCTGTGTAATACAAGAAATAAGTGCTTGTTGAAATTTATGTTCTTGTAATACTTCAATACCTGCTTCGGTAGTTCCGCCAGGAGAAGTAATTTCCTTTCGCAAAATAGAAGGGTGTTTGTCACTTGCTTTTAGCATTTCAGCAGCACCAATCATCGTTTGAAGAATAAGTGATTTTGCAATATCTTCTTTTAAACCAATTTTTTTTGCAGCTTCTTCCATAGCTTCCACTACGTAATAAATATAAGCAGGTCCACTTCCGGATAATGCAGTGACAGCATGCATATCTTCTTCCTCTACAACAGAGACGAGACCAATTGTTTCAAATAAAGATGTTGCAGTGCGAATATGTTCCGCTGTTGCATGTTTCGAAGGGGAGATAGCGGTAGCTGATTTTAAAATGGCTGCGGATGTATTTGGCATTGCACGAATAATTGGAACGTCTTTTTGAAGTAGTTTTCTAATTGAGTGAGTAGAAACACCTGCTAGTAATGAAATAATAAGCACGTTATTATTTATGTATTCTTTAAAAGGGGTAAGCGCCTCTGCAACATCCTTTGGTTTCATTGCTAGAAAAAGAATATTTGCATCAGTAAGTAATTCTTTTTTATTATGAGTACCTTTGACACCGTATTTTTTATGTAGCTCTTGTAATCTTGTCTCGTTAGAACGATTACTTACAGTAATTTGTTCACCTTTAACAACATTTGCATGTAACAAGCCACCAATAATAGCTTCAGCAATAGAGCCTGCACCGAGAAAGGAAATGTTTTGAATAGACATGATGTTCCTCCTTTAATTTTGGTTAGAAATTCTTATAAATGTACATACATTCGTTTTTTTATAGGAAACACCTCTTTTTATCTGAAAATAATGACAAATATATATAGAAGTTGTAAACTGAAGAAGTATTCATTTTTGAACCGGAAAGAGACAGGGGGGGCTAAGCATGACGGCGATTCACCGAATGGAGATTCCTGTACCATTTGCAGTAGAAACTGTGAATGTGTTTTTAGTTGAGGGGGAGACATTAACATTAATTGATACAGGGACGAATACAGAAGAGGCAAGAAATGCGTTAGAAAGTCAATTAGGTGCATTAGGACATACGGTAGAAGATATTGAAACAGTAGTCATTACGCATCATCATGCAGATCATTGTGGACTTTTAAATATATTTTCTGAGAAGACGAATATTATTGGACATCCTTGGAATGAGCCTTGGATCACACAAAATCCAGAGTTTTTAAAGCAGTATCATGAATTTTTTAGAGAGACGGCCTTACAGTTTGGTGTGCCAGTAGCATTTTTGAAAGACGAGTCGTTATTGACGACGAGGACACTTAAATATTCTTGTAATAGATCGTTAACGCATACTGTGAGAGAAGGAGATCGTATTAATTCTTTGCCTGGATTTACAGTGCTTGAAACACCAGGTCATGCTTCTACTCATATTTCTTTATATAGAGAATCTGATGGAATATTAATTGGTGGAGATGCTCTCATTAGTCATATTTCTTCGAATCCAATACTAGAACCACCATATGAAGGGCAAACAGAACGGGCACGCCCATTACTACAATATAATCAAACATTACAGCGTTTAAGCGAAATGAATATTTCACGCATTTTATCAGGGCATGGGGAAGATGTTCTAAATGTGAAACAACTTATTGAAACGAGATTACAAAAGCAAGAAACACGTGCTTTTAAAGTGCTTGAGTTATTAAAGGAAAAACCAATGACAGCATTTGAAGTATGTGTAAAATTATTTCCAGTATTATATAAAGAACAATTACCACTTACTATTTCAGAAACGGTTGGACAATTGGACTATTTAGCATATAATCAACAAGTGATGATTGATGAGTCATCGCAACAATTGATTTATTATGCAAAGTAGGTGACAGCAATGACAGGACGTTTACAAAATAAAGTAATCGTCATTACAGGTGCTTCTAGTGGGATTGGTGAGCAAGTTGCAATGCAAGTTGCAGCACAGGGAGCGACTCCAGTATTAATGGCTCGAACAGAAGAGAAACTACAAGCGTTAGTAGACAAAATTAAAGAAACTTATAATACGCCTTGCTATTATTATGTATTAGATGTAAGTGAAGAGATGGAAGTACAGTCTGTTTTTTCAAAGGTATTACAAGAAGTGGGACGTATTGATATATTAGTAAACAATGCGGGATTTGGTATTTTTAAAACGTTTGAAGATGCGTCAATGGGTGAAGTAAAAGATATGTTCCAAGTAAATGTATTTGGATTAGTAGCATGTACGAAAGCGGTACTACCTTATATGGTAAACAAGAATGAAGGACATATTATTAATATTGCTTCACTTGCTGGAAAAATTGCAACTCCGAAATCGAGTGCTTATGCAGCAACGAAACATGCCGTATTAGGATTTACGAATAGTTTACGCATGGAATTAGCGAATACAGATATTTATGTTACAGCAATTAATCCAGGTCCGATAGATACAAACTTTTTTGAAATAGCGGATCAATCTGGTACATATGTAAAGAATATGGGACGTTACATGTTAAAACCAACATACGTAGCAGAACAAATCGTAAAGTCGATACACACGAAAAAACGTGAAGTAAACTTACCGAAGTGGATGGGAATTGGCCCGAAACTTTATGCTTTATTCCCAGGTTTATTTGAACGTGTAGCAGGTAAATCATTAAGTAAAAAATAGGAGATTTCCATATGGAAATCTCCTATTTTTTATTGTTTTCCAGTTACATAATCATAAACAATATCCTCAATTTCCTCGTATAAATCAATTTCAATATTTGAATGAGTCACCGTTTGAATATGTTTCACTAGCATTTCCTGATCTTCTTTTGATATTGGACTGCATTGATATTGCTGAAAACTTTTTATAATCATTTTCTCAATTAATTTTTCGTTCATATTTTTCCTCGCCCGTATGTACGTATGTATTGTTTTATTGTACTTGAAGTGAAATAAAAAACTACTATGCAATGTTTCTGTATAAAAATTCGGTTGAGTATATTATTTTTCTAGTAAAATTAAGTTTTTTTAGATTTAAAAATTTATAAATATTTAATTGACTCTATAAATATACAATATTATAATCATACTTAATTTAAAGAATCGATATGAGGAGGAACTTATGAAAGTCGCAATTATTGGAGCCACTGGATATGGGGGCATTGAGTTAATTCGTTTATTAGAACAACATCCATATTTTTCGATAGCATCTCTCCATTCTTTTTCACAAGTTGGTGAGTGTATAACAAATGTATATCCGCATCTTCGAAATGTCCTTTTTCATACGTTACAAGAAATTGATGTGGAGACGATAGGAAAAGAAGCAGAAATCGTATTTCTAGCAACACCAGCAGGAGTATCGGCGGAGTTAACTCCCAAGTTATTAGCAGAAGGTTTAAAAGTAATTGACCTATCTGGAGACTTTCGTATGATAGATCCTTCGTCATATGAACTGTGGTATAAAAGGCCAGCAGCGAAAGAAGAAATTCTAAGAAAAGCAGTGTATGGATTAAGTGAATGGAAAAGGAATGAGATTCAAAAGGCAAATTTAATTGCAAACCCAGGATGTTTTGCTACAGCCACATTGCTAGCGATAGCGCCGTTAGTACGTAGCGGCATGATTGAAGAAGATTCGATTATTATTGATGCGAAATCAGGGGTATCAGGAGCAGGTAAAACACCAACAACAATGACTCATTTTCCTGAGCTATACGATAACTTACATATTTATAAAGTAAACCAGCATCAGCACGTTCCAGAGATTGAGCAAATGCTTACAGAATGGAATAGTGAATTACAGCCAATTACATTTAGCACACATTTAATACCGATATCACGAGGAATCATGATTACACTTTATGCAAAAGTAAAACAAAAGATGGAAATAAAGCAACTTCAAAAATTGTATGAAGAAACGTATGAACAATCGCCTTTCATCCGAATTTGTATGCAAGGGGAATTTCCAAGTCCAAAGGAAGTGAGAGGCTCAAATTATTGTGATATTGGCATAGCTTACGATGAAAGAACAGAAAGAGTTACGGTCGTTTCTGTTATAGACAATATGATGAAAGGCGCGGCTGGGCAAGCGATTCAAAATGCAAACATAATAGCGGGACTAGAAGAGACAACAGGTTTACAACATATGCCGCTTTATCTATAAGGGGGACATGATGATTAAAGTAGCGTCTATTACAAAATTAGAAAATGGTTCAATTGTAACGCCGAAAGGCTTTTCGGCAATTGGTACTGCAAATGGTTTAAAAAAGGAGAAAAAGGATTTAGGGGCAATCGTTTGTGATGTACCAGCATCATGTGCCGCTGTGTATACAACGAATCAAATACAAGCAGCTCCTTTGCAAGTAACGAAGGATAGTATAACGGCAGAAGGGAAATTACAAGCTATTATCGTCAATAGTGGAAATGCAAATGCTTGTACTGGAATGGAAGGATTGCAAGACGCTTACGAGATGCGTGCATTAGGGGCAGAACATTTTGGGATGAAAGAAAATTACGTTGCAGTAGCTTCAACAGGTGTAATTGGTGTTCCACTGCCGATGGATATAATCCGAAAGGGAGTTGCAACTCTTATACCGACGAAGGAAGAAAGTGAAGCATATTCTTTTTCGGAAGCAATTTTAACGACGGATCTTATAACGAAAGAAACTTGCTATGAAATGATTATTGATGGGAAGAAAGTGGCGATTGCGGGTGTTGCAAAAGGTTCAGGGATGATTCATCCGAATATGGCAACGATGCTTAGTTTTATTACGACAGATGCTCATATAGAGCATGACGTATTGCAAACAGTGTTATCCCAAATTACGAATCATACATTTAATCAAATTACGGTAGATGGAGATACTTCTACGAATGATATGGTCATCGTTATGGCAAGTGGATTATCAGAAACAAGACCGATAAATATGGAACATACAGATTGGGAAACTTTCGTATGTGCTTTACAGCAAGTATGTGAAGATTTAGCGAAAAAAATTGCGCAAGATGGTGAAGGAGCTACGAAGTTAATAGAAGTAAATGTGCTAGGAGCTCAAACGAATGAAGAGGCAAAAAAAATTGCAAAGCAAATAGTCGGTTCGAGTCTTGTGAAAACAGCAATACATGGTGAAGACCCAAACTGGGGACGAATTATTAGCAGTATTGGACAAAGTGAAGTAGCTATTAATCCAAATACAATTGACATTACTCTTCAATCTATATCGGTATTAAAAAATAGTGAGCCTCAAACATTTGCTGAAGAAGAAATGAAAGAGAGATTACAAGAAGATGAAATAGTCATTAATGTGTATTTACATTTAGGTGAAGAGAAAGGATCAGCTTGGGGCTGTGACTTAAGCTATGAATATGTAAAAATAAACGCTTGTTATCGTACATAAGGAGAGGGAAGATGAGCGAATATATTGTAGTGAAATGCGGCGGTAGCATGTTGGCTCAATTAAATGATGTGTTTTTTGATTGTATAAAGAAATTACAGCAGAAGTATAAAGTAGTGATTGTCCATGGTGGCGGCCCAGAAATTGATGCTAAATTAAAAGATTGCAACATCAAAGTAGAAAAAAGAGATGGATTACGAGTGACACCAAAAGAAGTTATGGATGTTGTTCAAATGGTGCTATGCGGAAGTACGAATAAAAAACTCGTAATGAATTTACAAAAGCATAATTTACTTGCGGTAGGTTGTTCAGGGTGTGACGGCAATTTACTTCAAGTTGAACCTGTCAGCGAGGAGATAGGATATGTGGGAGAAGTAAGTTATGTCGAAACGTCCTTACTAAAAGGGCTAATGAATATGAATTATATTCCTGTTATTGCTCCAATCGGGGTAAATGGTAATGAAATTTATAACATAAATGCGGACAATGCTGCAGCTGGGATAGCGGCCGCGTTAGGGGCAAAAGAGCTCATTTTTATTACGGATGTAGATGGAATATTACATGAAGGGAATTTGGTAAAGGAAACGGATGAATCTGAAATTGTTACTTTTATAGAAACAGGTGTTATTACAGGTGGGATGATTCCGAAAGTACAGGCGGCACTAGCATCATTAAAAATGGGAGTGCAAAAGATAAGTATTGTGAATGGTACAAAAGATTTTACTGAAGTTACAGGAGAGTGTATTGGAACGACGGTAACGAAAGGCGTGAGTATCGTATGACAAGTCATCTTTTTCAAACGTATGGCAGAAGAACTATCGAGTTTGTAAAGGGAACTGGAACGAAAGTTATTGATAATAACGGTAAGCAATATTTAGATTTCACATCAGGAATTGGCGTATGTAATTTAGGGCATTGTCACCCTACTGTTTTGAAAGGTGTACAAGAGCAACTTGATGATATATGGCACATATCTAACCTGTTTACAAACAGCTTACAAGAAGAAGTTGCGTCATTATTAACAGAAAATAGAGCATTAGATTATGTGTTTTTCTGTAATAGCGGGGCAGAGGCAAATGAAGCAGCTTTAAAGTTAGCGCGGAAGCATACTGGAAAATCTCTCGTCGTAACATGCCAGCAGTCTTTTCACGGTAGAACATTTGGAACGATGAGTGCAACGGGCCAAGATAAGGTAAAAGAAGGATTTGGTCCATTACTTCCATCTTTTTTACATATCCCTTTTAACGATATTAAAGCATTAGAGGAAGTAATGAATGAAGAAGTTGCGGCGGTAATGGTAGAAGTTGTTCAAGGAGAGGGAGGAGTAATACCTGCTGATCTATCTTTTTTGAAAGGGATTGAAACATTATGTAATAAGTTCGGTTCCTTATTTATTATAGACGAAGTACAAACGGGGATAGGAAGAACTGGAACACTATTCGCTTATGAACAAGTGCGAATAGAGCCTGATATCGTTACCGTTGCAAAGGCACTTGGGAATGGGGTTCCTGTCGGAGCAATGATTGGCCGGAAAGAGCTCGGAACGTCGTTTACTGCAGGATCACACGGTTCAACTTTTGGTGGGAATTACATCGCGATGGCTGCAGCGAAAGAAGTATTGCAAGTAAGTAAAAAACCATCGTTTTTAAAAGAAGTACAAGAAAAGGGCGAGTACGTATTAGAGAAGTTGCAAGAGGAATTACAACATGTCGAATGTATTCAAAATATACGTGGTAAGGGGCTTATGATTGGGATTGAGTGTAAGCATGAAGTTGCAAGTTTTATAGAACAACTAGAAAAAGAAGGACTTCTCGTATTACAAGCAGGGCCTAATGTTATAAGACTATTACCGCCACTCATTGTCACGAATGAAGAGTTAGAACAGGCAGTATATATAATAAAAAAAGTAGTTTGTACAAAACACGTATCAATCATATAAGGGGGAAGTTTCATGTCAACTGTACAAGTACCGAAATTAAATACGAAAGATCTTTTAACACTAGAAGAATTAACGAAAGAAGAAATTATTTCTTTAATTGAGTTCGCTATATATTTAAAAAAGAATAAGCAAGAGCCTTTATTACAAGGCAAAATATTAGGGCTTATTTTTGATAAGCATTCAACTCGTACTCGCGTATCTTTTGAAGCGGGAATGGTACAGCTCGGGGGACATGGTATGTTTTTAAGTGGGAAAGAGATGCAAATGGGGAGAGGAGAAACCGTTTCAGATACTGCGAAAGTATTATCGCAGTATATTGACGGGATCATGATACGTACATTCTCACACGCGGATGTAGAAGAGCTTGCAAAAGAATCGAGTATTCCTGTTATTAACGGTTTAACGGATGATCATCATCCTTGTCAAGCATTGGCAGACCTCATGACGATATATGAAGAAACAAATACATTTAAAGGAATAAAATTGGCTTACGTAGGTGACGGAAATAATGTATGTCATTCATTGTTGCTAGCAAGTGCAAAAGTCGGAATGCATATGACTGTTGCAACGCCTGTAGGATATGAACCGAATGAAGAGATTGTAAAAAAAGCGTTAGCGATTGCCAAGGAAACAGGAGCTGAAATTGAAGTTTTGCATGATCCTGAATTAGCGGTGAATGAAGCAGATTTCATTTATACTGACGTTTGGATGAGCATGGGGCAAGAGGGCGAAGAAGAGAAATATTCTTTATTTCAACCTTACCAAATCAATAACGAACTTGTTAAGCATGCGAAGCAAACATATCGTTTCTTACACTGTTTACCTGCCCATCGTGAAGAAGAAGTAACAGGAGAAATTATAGATGGACCACAGTCTATCGTCTTTGAGCAAGCTGGTAATCGATTGCATGCTCAAAAAGCGTTATTAGTGAGTTTATTTAAAAATGTAGAAGAGCCTTCCTAAAAGGGAGGTTTTTTTATATTAAAATGTCGGATGTATATTTGGTTAACCATTTCGATATCATTTATAATAAAAGAGAAAACTAAATTTGTTTTTCAGAGTGTGTAAGGACATACTACATATAAAAATATAGTTAAAGAGATGATGAGGGTGAAAACAACTAAGAAAACATATTCGTTTTTTCAGCGGATGTGGAGAATATTAAAGTTTCAATATTATAAGTTGCTTCGATCGCCAGAAGGCGCAAAGAAAGTATCGTTAGGGTTTGCTATAGGATTCGGCTTAGAAATGTTAGTCATTTATACGGCATCGCTCGTATATGTAATATTTTATCCAATCGTCAGGTTAGCAAAGGGATCTTTTCCTGCGGCAGTTATTGGCAATATTATTGGGAAAATATCGTTTCTCCCAGTATTTTTATTTCCGCTTGCGTATGCGCTAGGAAAAATGATTTATCCATTTCATGTACAGAAAATTCATCATGAACCATTTACGATATCGGATTTGTTTTCCAGTCACATTTTTACGATATTAAAGAGCTTATTACAAAGTGAAGTGTATGTATTAATTGGAATGACGATTTTAGGAGTTGTGTTTGGTCTCATTTCATATTTCGTTGTGCATTATTTATACGAAAAGAACCGTAAGTTACGCTTGAAGAAAAGGAAGAAACGAGTGAGAGAACCACTTGTACAATTATAAACAATGTCACATTCATTTTCTCCTTTGAATATGTTTAAGAAAAAGGAGGAGAGGATAATGTATTATTATTACGTACCTCAAGTATATCCATATGTAAATTATTATCCGGTTTATGATACGAGTAGACAATACGAATTATATCGGCAACAACAATTACAGCAAATACCACAATTACCACAACAACAGCCTACACAGGAAAAAAAACCATATTTAACAACATGGCCATATTCCAATGTGTACTATGGTAATTATTACGAATCATAAAGCTGCTTCTATTTAGAAGCAGCTTTATACGTTTGTTTTCAAAATTAAATTTTGAATGGTTTGAAGAGAATGAATGAGCTTTTCGCGCTCTTCCTCAGATAATGTTTGGAAATTTTCTTTTAGTTTGTCTAAAATGAATTGCTGATACTGATTTACTAATAATTTCCCTTCAGCTGTTAGAGAAATTAAAATGACCCGTCGATCTTTTTCGCTATAATGACGCTCTATTAGTTCTTCTTGAATAAGTTTGTTTAATAGAGGTGTCATGTTAGGCCGTGAAATCGCTAGCCGCTTGCCGATTTCGGAAACTGCTAATGTGCCGTTTTCATGCAAAAGCAGTAATACTTGTGTATGTGATGGCGGCATATGTCTTTGAGAAGAAAATTCTCCAGGAAGCATAAATTTGCGATAAAAAAGAGGCACTAGCGAAAGAAGATGATCAACAATACGTTCCCACTCGCGTGATTCCATATAAAGGCCCCCTTCCACTCTCATTGTAACAAAAAAGACATGTTATAAAAATAGAATTGTTTCATGGGAATTTTAATATTTGTAGGCCAACACTCTTTTTGTAAATGAATCGGCAATAATCGTATAGCCTTTATCATTTGGGTGTACTTGGTCAAAGAGCAATTCTTTTTTATCATTCGATATTAATTTACGAATTGGCAAAACGATAGATGGTTGATTCACTTTTGCAATGGAATAAACGGATTCATTCCAGCCGTCTAAAAACATATCTGCATAACTTGCGATGGAGTCATCGAGTTGTAACGGGTTATAGAGTTCAGAAAGAATGAGTAAAGCATCCGGATTTTGATCTCGGACTGTCTTTACAATATTTTTTACATCCGCTTCAAAATGAGCTTTTTCTTTATTTAACATTTTAATACCGTCTATAACACCGACATCACGATTTAAGCGAAATAAATTATTTCCCCCAATATTAATTGTAATGATATTTGCTGCTCTAATTTTTTGCTTTACATCTTCTGATTGAACTTTTTTAGCGAGACGATCTGTTGTAAGACCGTTTATCCCAAGGTTTTCTACAGTAATTGGTTTATGAGTTTGTGCTTCTATTTGTTTAGAGGCTAATTCAGCAAATCCACCTTGTGTCGATCCATATCCTTTAGCGAGTGAATCACCTAATACAAGATGATAAAATGATTCGTTTGTTTGCTTATCAATCCAATTTGGGGCAGATGTTTTTTCTGTTTTTTCTTCAGATTCATTTTGTTTTGTCTCGTCGTTCTTTTCAAAATAAGAATAAGAAATGATCAGAAGGAGGAGACAAACAATTGTTAAGATGACTTTTTTCATAAATTCATCCTCCTTGTAATTGGTAATTGTATCATATTCAGCAGTATTAGCAATGTAAGGGCATATTATATGTTTATGAAAAGTTTATAATAACTTTACAGAAAATTTGTTGAAGTTTGTCAAAAAATATTGACGATAGGAAAGAACTTTATATATGATAATGTCAGATAAGGTGAAATTTTAATTAGTGGGAGCTTTATTTCCTATTAATTGTTAGTCTTCATCAATCGAGCGTTTAAGGGGACTACTCGTTAGCGCAGGGTGAAATGAAAATTGTGTCTCTAATAGAAGAAAAAAGGTATGTGGTTAGAGACAGATAGGGATTCATTTCATTATTTCTGGTAATTGTATAAGGGGGATTTTTTGTGAAAAAGTCAAAAAAAATGCTAGCTGGAGCAACTCTTGCGATTGGTGTAATGGCACCGCAAGTAATGCCAGCAACAGCTCATGCAGATGAGAACACTGGGGAGAGTACAGTTAACTTACGAATTCTAGAAACATCAGATATTCACGTTAACTTAATGAATTACGATTATTATCAAACGAAAACAGATAATAAAGTAGGTCTTGTACAAACGGCAACACTCGTTAATAAAGCACGTGAAGAAGTGAAAAACTCTGTCCTATTTGATGATGGGGATGCATTACAAGGGACACCGCTTGGGGATTACGTAGCGAATAAAATAAAAGATCCGAAGAATCGTGTGGATCCTAGTTATACACATCCATTATATCGTGTAATGAATTTAATGAAGTATGACGTCATCTCTCTTGGGAATCATGAATTTAACTACGGTTTAGATTATTTAAACAAGGTGATTGAAAAAACGGATTTCCCGGTTATTAACTCGAATGTATATAAAGTTGACCATGATGATAAGGAAGAGAACGATGAAAATTATTTTAAACCATATCATATTTTAAAGAAAGAAGTAGTGGATGAAGCAGGCCAAAAACAAATAGTGAAAATTGGTGTAATGGGATTTGTTCCACCACAAATCATGAACTGGGATAAAGCGAACTTAGAAGGAAAAGTAAAAGCGAAAGACATCGTCGCAACAGCAAAAATAATGGCGAAAAAAATGCAAAATGAGGGTGCAGATATTATCGTTGCATTGGCTCATTCAGGCGTCGATAAGAGCGAATATAAAGAAGTAAATAAAATGGAAAATGCATCATATCATTTAGCAACACAAGTTCCAGGCGTAGATGCAGTATTAATGGGACATTCACATACTGAAGTGAAGGACGTATTTAATGGTGTTCCAGTTGTAATGCCGGGTGTTTTTGGTAGTAACTTAGGTATTATTGATATGCAATTGAAAAAGGTAAACGGAAAATGGGAAGTGCAAAAAGATCAGTCTAAGCCGCAACTTCGTCCGATTGCTGATAGTAAAGGTAATCCATTAGTAGAATCTGATCAAAAATTAGTTAATGAAATTAAAGATGAACATGAAAAGACAATCGAATATGTAAATACACATGTAGGTGAAACGAAAGCACCAATTAATAGTTATTTTTCATTAGTACAAGATGATCCTTCCGTACAAATTGTGACAAATGCGCAAAAATGGTATGTAGAACAAGAACTTAAAAAACCAGAATACGAAAAGATTAAAGATATTCCGGTTTTATCTGCAGGAGCACCATTTAAAGCAGGTGGCCGAAACGGTGCGACATATTATACTGATATTCCAGCTGGAACGTTAGCAATTAAAAACGTTGCAGATTTATATGTATATCCGAATACGTTATATGCTGTAAAAGTAAATGGGGCACAAGTGAAAGAATGGCTTGAAATGTCTGCAGGTCAGTTTAATAAAATTGATCCAAAGAAAACAGAAGAACAGCCGTTAGTAAATATAGGCTATCCTACATATAACTTTGATATTTTAGATGGCTTAAAATACGAAATTGATGTAACACAACCGGCGAAATACGATAAAGATGGAAAAGTTGTAAATGCAAATGCTAATCGTATTGTAAATATGACATATGAAGGTAAGCCAGTAGCTGACAAGCAAGAGTTCATCGTCGCTACAAATAACTATCGTGGAAGTAGCCAAACGTTCCCAGGTGTAAGTAAAGGGGAAGTTGTATACCAATCACAAGATGAAACACGTCAAATCATTGTGAAGTATATGCAAAAAATAAAAGATATTGATCCAGCAGCTGATCAAAATTGGACATTTAAACCGATTGTTGCAGATAAATTAAATACAACATTTGATTCTTCACCAAATGCACAAAAGTATATAAAGAAAGATGGAAAGATTTCATATGTTGGACCATCTGAAAATGAATTTGCGAAATATGCAATTGATATAACGAAGAAAAATGATGATAAAGAAACTGGTGAAGGAAATCCAACAACACCGCCAACAGGTGGTGGAGAAAA